>DATJWI010000107.1:0-4992 GCA_035501375.1 Solirubrobacteraceae bacterium | reverse complement strand
CGACCGGCCCGTCGAGACGGTCGACTGGGATGAGGACACCGCCGAGAAGGCCGGCTACGAGACGTTCATGCTCAAGGAGATCCATGAACAGGCAGACGCCGTCGCCGAGACGATCGCCGACCGGACCGCCTCGGGCGCGGGGGTCTGTCTCGGGGAGGACCGAGTCATGGACGAGGCCCTGTTCGCGGACGTGAGCAGGGTGGTCGTCGTCGCCTGCGGCACCTCCTACCACGCCGGTCTGATCGGTCGCTACGCGATCGAGGAGTGGGCGAGGCTGCCGGTCGAGATGGACATCGCCTCGGAGTTCAGGTATCGCAACCCGGTGCTCGGACCCGGCGATCTGGTCGTCGGGATCAGCCAGTCCGGGGAGACGGCCGACACGCTCGCGGCGATGAGGATGGCCCGCGAACGTGGCGCCAAGGTCGTGGCGATCACGAACGTGATGGGCTCGCAGGCGACCAGGGACGCCGACGGCGTGCTGTTCACCAGGGCCGGTCTCGAGATCGGGGTGGCGGCGACCAAGACGTTCGTTTGTCAGGTCGCGGTCATGTACATGCTCGGGCTGCGCCTTGCCGAGCTGCGCGGAACGCTCCCAGCCGAGCGCCTGACCGGCCTGGTGTCCGAGCTCAAGCGCCTGCCGCACTGCATCGCCCAGCTGACCGGCGAGGCGGCGGAGGCGCAGGACGGGCATGACGTGCGTCCGGAGATCGCCAGGATCGCGGACGAGCACTGGCGCAAGGAGTTCTTCTTGTACATCGGCCGCCACGTCGGCCTGCCGGTGGCCTTGGAGGGCGCCCTGAAGCTGAAGGAGATCTCGTATATCGCGACCGACGCCTATGCGGCGGGCGAGATGAAGCACGGCCCGATCGCTTTGCTCGACGAGAACACGCCGGTCGTCGCCGTCGCGACCGAATCGCCGGTCCTCGAGAAGATCGCGTCCAACATGCAGGAGGTCAGGGCCAGGGGCGCCCACGTGATCGCGATCGCGACAGCCGGCGACGATCGAATCGACGCGCATGCCGACTCGATCGTCAGGGTCCCGGCGGTCGACTGGATGCTGCAGCCGATCCTGGCGGTCGTACCGCTGCAACTGCTGGCTTATGAGATCGCCAGGCGGCGTGGTCTGAACGTCGACCAGCCGCGGAACCTGGCCAAGACCGTCACCGTCGAGTAGGTCGGTGACCATCTAGCATCGCAACTCGTGGTTGCGCTGCCAAGCTGGCTGGAGCCTTTGCCCGACGCCGAGCGTATGCGGGCGATCGACCGCTGGGCGATCGAGACAAGGGGGGTGCCGTCGCTGGATCTGATGGAGCGCGCGGGCGCTGGCGTTGCGCGCGCGGTCGAGCGGCTCGACCCGGACGGTCCGGTCGCGGTGTTCTGCGGCGCCGGCAACAACGGCGGCGATGGCCTGGTCGTGGCGCGGCTGTTGCGCGACGCCGGACGGCGCGTGACGGTCTTGCTGGCCGGCTCTGTCGAGAAGCTGTCCGGCGACGCCCTCGTCAACTTCGAGCGTCTTCCCGGCGAGCCGCCGGCCGAGGTCTCGGCGTCGGCGGCGGCCGGGGCGGCGTCAGCAGGGGCGGCGGCGGGAGCGGGCGCGGAGGAAGTAGGGGCGGGGGCCTTGGCCGCCACCGATGCTATTGGCCGGGCACTCGGTGAAGCCGGCATCGTCGTCGACGCGCTGCTTGGCACCGGCTTCGCCGGAGAGCCGAAAGGCGCTGTCGCAAGTGCTATCGCCGCGATCGAAACATGGGCCGGACCCGTCGTCAGCATCGACGTTCCTTCAGGCGTCGATGCCTCAACCGGAGAGGTCGCGGGCCCGGCGGTGAAGGCAACGGTGACCGTTACCTTCCATGCGGCCAAGCCCGGCCTCTGGATCAACCCCGGCAAGGCGAAGGCCGGCGAGGTCGAGGTCATCGACATCGGCATCCCCAAGGGCGCCCCGGTCGAGGCCGAGATCGGTCTGATAAGCACCGCCGCGCTTGGCCTGCTCCCGAGACGGGACGCCCAGTCGACCAAGTTCACCTCCGGACACGTGCTCGTGGCGGGCGGCTCCAGAGGGCTTACCGGCGCGCCGCGCATGGCCGCCCTCGGTGCGATGCGGGCCGGCGCGGGCTACGTCACGGCCTGCGTGCCGGCGTCCTTGCAGGCGATCATCGCCAGCGGCGGACCGCCCGAGCTGATGACCAGGGGCCTGCCCGACGAGGACGGGATGCTGGCGCCGGCCAGCGTCGAGGTCGTGCTCGAGGGCGCGCGCCGGGGTGGGGCGCTCGCGCTCGGCCCCGGCCTCGGCCGCAGCGAGCCGGCGGTCGCGTTCGCGCGTGCCCTGGCCGCTCGCGCCGAGGTGTCGCTCGTGCTCGACGCCGACGGCCTCAACGCGCACGCCCACACCAAGACCGGCGGGCACTTGGGCGACCTGGCAGGGCGTCGCTCGCCGACGGTACTGACCCCTCACCCCGGCGAGCTGGCCAGGCTGCTGGAAACCGACGCCGCGCACATCGCGTCCGCGCGCCTTGCCTGCGCCCGCGAGGCCGCCGCGCGCGCGCGCGCGGTCGTCGTGCTCAAGGGCGACGACACGCTCATCGTCGACCCCGATGGCGCCGTCGCGGTCAGTCCCGGCGCCAGTCCGGCGCTCGCGACGGCCGGCACCGGCGATGTGCTCTGCGGCGTGATCTCCGCCTTGCTGGCGGGCGGGCTGGAGCCGTTCGCGGCCGCGTCTGCCGGTGTGCTGCTGCACGCCCGGGCCGGACGCCTGGCCGCCGAGGCCGTGGGCGCAGCCGAGGGCGTGATCGCCTCCGACGTGATCGCGGCGCTGCCGGCCGCGCGGGAGGACGGGAATGAGTAGCGGTGGCTCGATCGAAGGCGAAGTCGGTATTGGCGGCGTGAGAGAAGGCGGAGTGAGCGGAGATCAGACCGTGGGCTCGCGCCGCGCCGTCGCCTACGTGGACCCGGACGCGATCGCCCACAACTGCGGGCTCCTGCTCGACGCCCTCGCCGGACCGGGGCTGTGTGCGGTCGTCAAGGCCGACGGCTACGGCCACGGCGCCGTGCTCGGCGCCAAGGCCGCGCTCGGCGCCGGCGCCAGCTGGCTGGCGGTCGCGACCCTCGCCGAGGCCGAGCAGCTGCGCGAGGCTGGCATCGAAGCGCCGGTCCTGGTCATGGGCCCGGTGACCGAGCGCTCTGAGATCGAGCAGGCGATCGACTTGAAGGCCGACATCGTGGCTTGGCGCGAGCGCACGATCGCGCTCGCCGCCGAGGCCGCCGCGCGCGCGCGCGGCACCGCCCGCGTGCACGTCAAGCTCGACACCGGCATGGGCCGGCTCGGCACGCGCGAGGTCTTCGAGGCCGACCTCGTCGTTGCCGCCGCCACGAACGCGCCCGGCGTACGCCTGGTCGGCGCGATGACGCACTTCGCGACCGCCGACATCCTCGACGACGACGGCTTCTACGAGGCCCAGCTCGCCAAGTTCACACGCTGGGCGGCCGCGGTCAGGGCCGAGCATCCAGACGTGCTCGTACACGCCGCCAACAGCGCTGCGGTCCTGCGCCGGCACCACGTGTCCTCACTCGAAAAGCTCGATCCGCGCGGGCGAGGCCAGCCGCAGGGCGGACTGGGCGATCCAGGGGACGTCGGTTTCGACATGGCCAGGTGCGGCATCGCCATCTACGGCATGGACCCCTTCGGCGAGGATCCCGATGCTCATGGTCTGCGTCCGGCGCTTTCGCTGAGCTCTTACATCGCCGACGTCAAGCTGTGCCGGCCGGGCGAGAGCACCGGCTACGGCAGGCGCTTCGTAGCCGACCACGACACCCACATCGGGATGCTGCCGATCGGCTACGGCGACGGTTTCAGGCGCGCGCTGTCCGGTAATGCGGAGGTGCTCGTCGCCGGCGCCAGGCTGCCGCTGGTGGGGACGGTCAGCATGGACAACGTCGCGGTCGACCTCGGCCCGGACCCGGCCGCGCTCGAGCTGTGCGGCGCCGAGGCGGTCCTGATCGGATCGAGCGGCGGCGAGAAGATCACCGCCGAGGAGCTGGCCAAGCGGATCGGCACGATCAACTACGAGATCACCTGCGGCCTGTCTTCGCGCGTGCCGCGCGTCGCGCGCGCTGCCCCTGGCGTCTCGCCGGCGGTCCGGTGAGCGGCAAGCGTCTCGCCGGCGAGGCCGCCCCCGTTGGCGAGCGCCCGTCCGCGCCAGGGCCTGTCGCCGAGGAGGCCCTGCAAGCGGTGCGCGCCGCGCTCGGCGACGTTCCGGCCTGGCTCGTCGGTGGCGCCCCGCGCGACCGCAGGCTCGGGCGCTCGAGCACCGACTTCGACGTCGCAATCGACGGGGACCCTGCCCACGCGGCGAAGGCGATCGCCAGGGCAACGGGTGGCGCCGCCTGCTTCGAGCTCTCCGAAGAGTTCGCCGGCTGGCGTGTCGTTGCCCGCGATCGCGCCTGGCAGGTAGACGTACAACCGCTGCGTGGCGGCTCGCTGACCGCCGACCTCGGTCTACGCGACTTCACGATCAACGCGATCGCCGAGCCGCTCGGCGGCGAGTACGAGCGCGGCGCAGGCAGCGAAGGCGGGGGCGGCGAAGGCGGGGGCGGCGAGCGAACCGTCGGCGGGCTTGGCGAGTACGAGGCGATCGACCCGTTCGGCGGCCTGGCCGATCTCGCGGCCCGACGCTTGCGCATGGTCTCCGAGCGGGCGTTCTCAGACGATCCTCTGCGTGTCTTGCGCCTCGCGCGCCAAGCTGTCGATCTCGGATTCGAGATCGAGCCGGACACGGCCCGGGCCGCCCGCGCCGGGGCGAGCGGTCTGGAAAGAGTGTCCGGTGAGCGTGTCTTCATGGAGCTGCGCCAGATAGTCGGGTCTCCGAGCGTCATTCAAGGGTTCCAGCTGATGGGCTCGCTCGGGATCACGCCTGTCGTGCTGCCCGAGCTCTGGGCTTTGCACGGCGTCGAGCAGAGCCGTTGTCGCCATCTCGACGTATACGGCCACACCCTGGA
>DATJWI010000106.1:0-3694 GCA_035501375.1 Solirubrobacteraceae bacterium | reverse complement strand
CGCCGGCTTGAACAAGGGCTTCGCCCAGATGATGGACGCCCTTGAGGTCGGTCGCGTCAACGTGGCCGCCCGCGGCGTAGGCATCGCCCAGCGCGCGCTCGAGCTGGCCCTCAAATACAGCCAGGAGCGAAAGACGTTCGGCAAGCCGATCGCGGAGCACCAGGCGATCCAGTTCAAGCTCGCGGACATGGCGACCCAGGTCGATGCGGCCCGGCTCCTGACGTTGCGAGCGGCGCGCCTCAAGGACGCCGGCGAGCGCTCGGACCTCGAGGCGGGGATGGCCAAGCTGTTCGCTTCGGAGGCCGGGCGCTTCTGTGTCGAGGAGTCGTTCCGCATCCATGGCGGCTACGGCTACTCAAAGGAGTACGAGATCGAGCGGCTCTACCGTGACGCCCCGCTGCTATTGATCGGCGAGGGCACCTCCGAGATCCAGCGCATGGTGATCGGGCGCAAGCTGCTGCAACGTCATAAGATTTGAACCGGTCGGTTATCAGGCGGCTTGCTCCGGGCCCGGGCGGGCGAGGGTAGGGCGCGGGCGGTTTCGAACTCAGAGAGGAGCTGGTGAGCGATGGCAGACGACGCCAAGGCCCTGATCGAACTCGCGGTGCGCAGGTTCGTCGAAGAAGTGCCGGCCCTTGAGCCGATCAAGCTGATAGTGGGCATCGAACTGCGCGGGCGCGGGGATGTGCAGCAGTTCCGCCTGGAGATGCCCGACCGCAAGGTCACGAAGGGCCCCGCTGCCGACGCCCGCCTGCGGGTCGACATGAGGCGCGAGTTCTTCAACGTGATGGCTCGCGAGGCCAAGGTCCCCGACTGGGTCGAGGCTTTCACCTACGGTCAGGCCAAGGCCTCCGGTCCCGAGCAGTACATCAAGCTGATCGTCAACGTCGTCGACAAACACCAAGAACGCCAGCGCACCCGCAAGGCCAAGCACGCATAACCGATCGGGCGAAACGGGGCGAGATTGGGGCTAGCCGTTGGGCGTCCAGCTAGTGATAGGAGGTGAGTTGCTGGGCCAAGAACGCCAAAGAGGCCAGCAGGAACAGGCACATAACGATCAGTGAGAAGTTTTCGTTCATCTTCGCCCTAGAAGCCTTCCAGCGACAGGATACGGTACCCGGCGGCCCGCTTGCGAACTCGATGTCAGGCCAGGACGGCGGAGTCGTCGTAGAGCTTGATGATCTTGACGGCGTTCTCCGGCGCGGCGTCGAGGCATAGCCGGCAGAGCACGCACTCGTCGACGTTGCCCTGGACCAGCGCCAACCCGCCGTCGTCGGATCGCACGGCGAAGATGTCCACCGGACAGGCCTCTGTCAGCTTGCGCGCCAGCTCCAGATCGGTCGCCGTGGTGTCGTCGACCTCGACTGCGATGAACGTGCCGTCGACCCTCATGCCGCCGCGCCGGCCTTCTCCGCGATCTTGGCCTTGACCAGGTCAGGAATCTCGTCGATCCGCTGCACGACCGGGATGCCGGCCGCCTCCAGGCGAGCGATCTTCTCGGTCGCGCTGTCCTCCTTACCCTCGACGATCGTGCCGGCGTGCCCGAAAGACATGCCCTGCATCTCCTCGTCGTCCATGAACTTGCCCGCCATGAACGCGACGATCGGCAGGCGCGAGTCGTTGTCCTTGACCCACTGCGCCAGTTGGGCCTCCATGCGCCCGCCGGGCTCGGTATAGATCACGATCGCCTGCGTCTGCTCGTCAGCCTCGAAGTAGGGCATCAGCTCGGCGTAGGTCGAGCCGATGATCGCGTCGCCGCCGATCGAGACCGCCGTGGAGACACCGAGTCCAGCGACCGTCAGCGTCGAAGATATCTCCGTGGTCATGCCGCCCGAGCGGCTCATCACGCCGACCGCGCCGGGCTGATAGGCCACCGCGGCGTTACGTGCCGGGCCGCCGATGCCGCCCATCTTGGCGACGCCCGGGACGATAACGCCCAGGCAGTTGGGCCCGATGATCCGCGCGCCCTTGGCGTCGGCCAGCTCGACCATCATCGCGACATCGCGACGCGGGATCCGCTCGGTGACGACGACGATCGTCTTGATGCCGGCATGCAAGGCCTCGAACACCGCGTCGCGCGTGCCCGCGGGCGGGACGGTGACGACCGAGCCGTCCGGCACGACGCCGCCGTTGTGCTCGACGACCTGCTCGACGGTGTCGAACACCGGCACCCCGTGCACCTCGCGGCCCTTGCGGCCGGGGGTCACGCCGCCGACGATCTTCGAGCCGTAGTCCAAGCACTCGCGTGTGAGGTTGACGGCCTCGCGCCCGGTGATGCCCTGGATGATGAAGGTCGTGTCCTGGTCGATCAGGATGGACACCTCTTGCCTCCTTCCAGTCGGCGCTCTGGACAAGGGCGGCGGGCATCCAGCCCGCGGTGAGCGCTCGGCTTCGCCTCGCTTGTCATGCCGCGGTTCCCTGGATCTTGGCGACCGCCCTGCCGGCGGCATCCCACAGCGAGACCGACCGGTCGCAGTACTCGATCCCGTAGGAGTCGAGGATCTTGAAGCCCTCCTCCTCCCAGGCGCCTGGAATGCGGAAGATCGCGATCGTCTCGCCGGGATCCTTGCCGAGATCCAGGCAGGCCTGGATCACGCCGCGCGCGACGATGTCTACGCGCGTGTTCGAGACGATCGACATCATCACGGCGATCTTCTCGACGCCGTCTTTCCGAAGGACCTCCTTGGCCAGGCCGCGGGCCTTGGCGACCGAAGGGTTGCCGCCGATCTCGGAGTAGTTGGCGGGCCTGCCGCCCTGCTGGCGCACCGCGTCGGTGAGCGTCAGCGAGCCGCCGCCGGCGCCGATCACCAGGCCGATGTTGCCGTCAAAGCCGGTGTCCTTGCCTTGGATGACGCCACGATGATCGGCGGCGTCGATCGCCTTGACGGCCTCCTCGAAAGAGGTCGGGGTGTGGCTCTCGCGGGTGCCCTCCTCCGCGGCAATGCCCAGGGCCTCGAGCAGTGCCCGCTGGCGCGGCATGCCCTCGTTCTCCATCTCCATGTGCGCGTCGAGCGCGACGAACGAGCCGTCCTTCAGCTCCGCCAAGGGGTTGATCTCGGCGAGCGTCATGTCGTTGTCGAGGAACAGCTTGGCCAGGCGCGCGAGCACTGGGGTGGCGCGCTGTAGGGCCCTGCCGGTGACGCCGGCGGCGGCGATGACCTGCTTGGCCTGGAAGTCCGAGAACGGCTCGAGCGTTGAGAAGTGGCCGCGGCCGACGTGATCGGGGTGCTCCTCGGCGACCTGCTCGATGTCGATGCCGCCCATGTCGCTGAACAGCATCAACGGCTTCTTGGCGGCGCCGTCCCAGACGACGCCCGCGTAGTACTCCTGCTCGACCTCGGCCTTCGGGTCGACGAGCACGCCCCTCGGCATGTGGCCGCCGATCTCCAGCTTCAGGATGTCCGCGGCGTAGGTCTCGGCCTGCTCGGGCGTGTCGGCGAACTTGACGCCGCCGGCCTTCATCCGGCCCCCCGACAGGACCTGCGACTTGATCACGGTCGGCCCGCCGATCCGCCGCGCGATCTCGGCCGCCTCGCCGGGGTCGTCCGTGAAGCCGTAGTCGGTGACGGGGATGCCCGCGCGCTTGACGACCTCGCGGGCCTCGTATTCGAAGAACCTCATGCGTCCTCGCTGCTCAGGGGAGAAGGGCGGTCGCGAACCCTAGTCCAGGCGCAGCGAACGCCGTCGGCCGGTC
>DATJWI010000105.1:0-4141 GCA_035501375.1 Solirubrobacteraceae bacterium | reverse complement strand
GTCGGGCAGTCGTTGAGGTCGCGCTGGGCCATCTGTTCGCACCAGGTACAGAACCTCAGGTTCTCGACCGCCCACGGCAGCTTTGACGCCGAAGGGGCCAGCGGCAGCATCTTGCCGACGATCTCCAGCTCCTCGCCGGTTTCGCGGTCGGTATAGATCTCCTCCGGCTGGGCCTCGATCACGACCTCCCGACCACTGGCCGGGTTGCGCAGGCGGTATCGCTGTTCGGTGCTCATGCGCGTGCACTCTAGCGAAGCGGCCGGACCGGCGAAGACGCCGGACGGCTGGCGCCGCGAGCCGAGCGCAGGCAACAGGGCGTGGCGTCTAGTGTGCGGCAATGCGCATCCTCGTCTTTCACGGCTACCTCCTGGACGGCACCGGCTCGAACGTATACAACGCCCGCCTGGCCGCCGCTCTCGTGGAGCTCGGACACGACGTGCACATGCTCTGCCAGGACCGCCATCCCGAGCGCCACGAGTTCGTGGGCGCGGCCGGAGACTGGGATGGGGGAGAACTGAGGGTCCGTTCGATCGAGCGCTCGGCTTGGGTGAGCGCGAGCGGAGACGGAGGCGGGATCGTCGTCGAGGAGGACGCCTCGGCGCCCGCCCGCGAGCCCAGGCCATTGGACGGAAGCTGCACTGTCTATCGGCCGAACATCGGCGGTCTGCTGCCGGTCTACGTTGCCGACCGCTACGAGGGCGTCGAGGCGAAGACGTTCGCGCGGTGCAGCGACCAGGAGGTCGCCCGCTACATAGACGCCAACGTTGCGGCGGTGAGCGATCTGTGCGCGCTCGTCGAACCAGAGATCGCGCTCGCCAACCATCTAGTGATGGGCCCAGTGATCCTCGCTCGCGGCCTCGACGGACTGGTGCCGTACGCGGTCAAGGTCCACGGTTCGGCGCTCGAGTACACCGTCAAGCCCGAACCCGAGCGCTTTTTGGGCCTCGCCGCGGAGGGCTTGGCGGCGGCCGAAGCGATCCTCGTCGGCTCCAGGCACACGGCGGACAGCCTGTGGAGCGCGCTCGGGGATCCGACGCTCGAACGGCGCACGCGCCTCGGGCCGCCCGGTGTCGACGTCGCTCTGTTTGCTCCCAAAGAGTCCGTACACGCGCGCGCGCGCATCCGTTCGCTGGCCCGCCAGCTGCACGACACCGCCGTCGCGGCCGTCGAGTCTGCCCGAGCCGATACTGAGGCCAAGGACGCTGGCGCTGAGGCCAACGACGCGTTCGCAAGGGACGATTCGGCGGCGGCCTCGGCTATGGCCCGCATTGATCTTGACCACGATCGCCTGGTCGCGTTCGTCGGCAAGCTGATCGTCAGCAAGGGCATCGATCTGCTGCTCGCCGCATGGCCGCTCGTGCTGGCCGAAGCACCGGACGCGCGTCTGCTCGTCGTCGGCTTCGGCGCCTACCGCGAAGCGTGCGAACATCTGATCGCGGCACTCGCGGACGGCGATCTCGACGGGGCCCTTGCGATCGCCCGGGCCGGCAGGGCGCTCGAGTCCGCGGCGCCAGGCCAGCCACTCGAGTCAGCGACGCCCGATCGGGCGCTCGAGTCTGGGGGGACCGGGAAGCCTGTCGCGCCGGACCAGTCCGAGGCGCCAGGCCAGCCGTTGCGTCACCTGCTCGCCTTCTTCGAAGGCCTGCGCGAGGCCGAGCGCGAGCGCTACCTGGCGGCTGCGGAGACGCTGCCAGAGCGCGTGATCTTGACGGGCAGGCTCGACCACGACGAGCTGGCTGAGGTGCTGCCGGCCTGCGAGGCGATGGTCGTGCCGAGCACGTTCCCGGAGGCGTTCGGCATGGTCGCCGCCGAGGCTGCGGCCTGCGGGGCCCTGCCGATCAGCGCGGCCCATTCCGGATTGGCTGAGGTCAGCGAGGCGCTCGCGCGAGCCGTTCCGGCGCAGGCCGCGCGATGGCTGTCGTTCCCGGTAGACGACTCGGCTGTCGAAGCGATCGCCGAGCGCGTCGTCGCCTGGCTGTCGGCCGACCCGGAGCTGCGCGAAGAGACAAGGGCCGGGCTCGTGGCTACCGTGCGCGAGCGCTGGTCCTGGCAGGGCGTTGCGCGAGGGGTCGTCGCCGCGGCTCGGGGAGAATTGGACAGGCTCGCGGGACCTTAGCGCGGGTATCCGGGACGGCCGCTCAGCGGTGGGTCCAGCCGTGCTCGCGCACCTCGTAAGCCGCGTTCGCGTCGATGCCATCACCGGTGTGCAGCCGTTCGACGAGCTGGCGGCGCAACTCCGCCCGGCGGGCCTCGTCGTCGCGTTCTGCGTTCAGCGCCTCGTGTATCGGTGGCGTCTCCGTGACTAGGTGTCTGGGGTGGCGGTTGGGCATCGAAGCGTAGTGTGGCACCAAGGGCCGCACTACATTAGGAACGCGCTTTTAGATCGCTTGACCTACGGTCTCTGCCCCGCTACATTGAGCCAATCGTTGCAATCTCTCCGATGGGCGTTTCGGAAGGGACGGCGCCGGGAAGGAGGCGGTCATGCAGGTGCGCGACGGGATGAGCCCGATGGTCCTGACGGTCGGCCCGAGGCATACCCTGAGGGAGGTCGCGCGCCTGATGTCCGAGCGCCAGGTCGGCGCGGCGGTCGTGCTCGACCCAGACGGCCATGGGCCGGCGATCGTGACCGAGCGCGACATCTTGCATTCGATTGGAGCCGGTCAGGATGCCGATCGGGAGCGTGTCGCCGACCATCTGACGGGCCAGGTCGTCTACGCGGCGCCAGGCTGGTCCTTGGAGGAGGCCGCCGCCGCGATGGTCAAGGGCGGCTTCAGGCACCTGATCGTGCTCGACGGCGGCGATCCCGTCGGTGTGCTGTCGGTGAGGGACATCGTCAGGCGCTGGACCGAGGACGGCGCGATCTGCCCGGTGCCGGCCGGGATCGCCGCCGGGTAGGCCGGCTTGGAGTCGCGTCTTCCGCCGCGACACGCGCCGCGCGCAGCGGGGTCGTGCGAGTCAGTCGAGCGGAAGCTCGTCGATTTCGTGGCGCGTGTCTTTGATCCAGCGCACCACGCAGTAGACCGTCAGGATCGTGCCGATGATCGTCAGCTCGATCATCGTCGTGACACCGACCAGGGCCAGCGTTATGCCGAGGGCCGTCAGCAGCGGCAGGATCGAGGGGCCGGGCAGATGGATCTCTTCGCCGGTCGGCGGAACCTCTGGATCGACGGGGCTCACGACAGGTAGGCGGCGGCCGCCAGGAAGGAGATGCCGAACATGAACATGCAGATCGCGCCGACGACCAAGCCGGTCCTGATGTTCCTGCGTGCAAGTCCTCTCGTCATCATGGTCGGTCGCGCATTCTATACGTGCTCCAGGTCATACGTGCTTGTCGAGGACCATCGCGCCGAACAGGAGCGCCAGGTAGGCCAGCGAGTACAGGTACAGCTGCAGCGCGGCCTTGCGACCTATCGTCTGGGATCGGCCTGCCGTGCGGTAGAGCCGCACGGCGCCCGCGATGAAGCCGAGCCCGAGCGCGATCGAGGCCACCACGTAGACCGTGCCCAGGCCGCCCGCGCAGAAAGGCAGTTGCGAGACCGCATACAGCAGGATCGTGTACAGCAGGATCTGTCGTCTGGTCTCGTCCTCGCCGCGCGCGACCGGCAGCATCGGCACGCCCACGCGCGCGTACTCGTCCTTCATCAACAGGCTCAAAGCCCAGAAGTGGGGCGGCGTCCAGAAGAAGACGATCCCGAACAGCAGGATCGCCGTGGCGCTCACCGAACCCGTGACCGCGGCCCAGCCGACCAGCGGCGGCACCGCGCCGGCGGCGCCGCCGATCACGATGTTCTGGGGCGTGCGCCGCTTCAGCCAGACCGTGTACACGAACACGTAGCCGAGGAATCCGGCGAACGACAGCGCCGCCGCGAGCGGGTTGACGGCGAGCGAGAGCTCGAGCACCGACAGCAGCGCGAGCGTGCAGCCGAACGCGAGCGCGGCGGCCGGGGCGATCCGTCCGGCGGGGATCGGGCGGTTGGCGGTGCGCTTCATCTGGGCGTCGATGTCGCGGTCGAACCAGTGGTTGACCGCGCCGGCGCCGCCGGCCGACAGGTAGCCGCCGAGGCACGTCAACGCCACGAGCCCAAGGGACGGGTCGCCGGCGACGTACATCGCCGCGATCGTGCTCAGCAGCAGCAGCGAC
>DATJWI010000104.1:0-5904 GCA_035501375.1 Solirubrobacteraceae bacterium | reverse complement strand
GCTCGAGATCCCGCGCTCGCTCCACGAGGCGTTCCACATCGCCCGCAGCGGGCGCCCCGGTCCGGTCGTGGTCGACATCCCGCAGGATCTATCGCGCGCCGAGATCGAGTACGAGCCGGTGACCGACGTCAAGCTGCCCGGCTATCAACCGACGACCGACGGCAACCAGAAGCAGATCAGGCAGGCCGCGAAGGCGCTGGCCGCTGCGCGCCGTCCTGTGATCTACGCGGGCGGCGGCGTCATCAACGCCGATGCTTCCCCAGAGTTGATCGAGCTGGCTGCCTGCGACAGGTTCCCGGTGACGTGCACGCTAATGGGCCTGGGCGCGTTCCCCGCACGGCTCGCGGGCGCGGGCGTGGACGGCGGGCCGGGCCAGCCCAACCCGCAGTGGTTGGGAATGCTGGGCATGCACGGCACCAGGGCCGCGAACTACGCGATGGACGAGGCCGACCTGATCTGCGCCGTCGGCGCCAGGTTCGACGACAGGATCACCGGCAAGCTCTCGGAGTTCGCGCCGAAGGCGAAGTTCATCCATATCGACATCGACCCAGCCGAGATCTCGAAGAACGTGCCGGCTCACATCCCGATCGTCGGCGACGCCAAGCGCGTGCTGGCGAAGCTCGCGGTCGAGTATCGCGCGCTCAGCGCCGACGCCGCGCGTCTGAACGAGTGGTGGGAGCGCATCGAAGGCTGGAAAGCTAAGTATCCGCTCGGCTATGAGGACTCGACCGACAACGAGATCAAGCCGCAGTACATGATCCAGGCGCTGTGGCAGGCAACCGGCGGCGAGGCGATCGTCTCGAGCGACGTCGGCCAGCACCAGATGTGGACGGCCCAGTACTACGACTTCTCGGCGCCGCGGCGCTGGATCAACTCCGGCGGCCTCGGCACGATGGGCTTCGGCTTGCCGGCCGCGATGGGCGCCGCGGTTGGCTGCCCGGACAAGCTGGTCTGCTGCGTGGCAGGCGACGGCTCGGTGCAGATGAACGTTCAGGAGCTGGCGACCTGCGCCCAGGAGAAGATCCCGATCAAGGTGTTCATCATGAACAACGGCTACCTCGGCATGGTCAGGCAGTGGCAGGAGCTGTTCTGGGACGGCAAATACAGCCACGTCGAGATGGGCGAGTTCCCGGACTTCGTCAAGCTCGCCGAGGCCTACGGCGCGACCGGGATGCGCTTCGAGAACAAGGCTACGCTCGTAGAGGACATGAAGCGCGCGATCGAGACCGACGGTCCCGTCTTCGTGGACGTCAAGGTCACCCGCGAGGAGAACACCTACCCAATGATCCCCGCCGGACAGCCGGCGCGGGAGATGGTCGGGTGAGCGCCGTCGTGGGCGAGCCTGGCACGAAGGCGCCGCTGAGTCTGGAAGAGCTGGAGGCCTCGGCGGGCTTGCGCACTGGCCGAAAGCATGTGCTCTCGATCCTGGTCGAGAACAAGGCGGGCGTGCTGACCCGGATCGCCGGCCTGTTCGCGAGGAGGGGCTTCAACATCGACACGTTGACGGTCGGGCCGACCGACGATGATGAGATCTCGAGGGTCACGTTGACGGTCGACGGCGCGGTGCACCCGATCGACCAGGTCACCAAGCAGCTGCACAAGCTGGTCAACGTCCTGAAGATCAGGGACCTCGAGCCGGAGGACACGGTCGCGCGTGAGCTGGCCCTGTTCAAGATCTCCGCCGATGGGCCTCAGCGCGGAGAGCTGATGCAGATCACCGAGATCTTCAGGGGCAAAATCGTGGACGTCACCAAGCGCTCTGTGATCGTCGAGGTGACCGGCACGACCGAAAAGATCGAGGCCTTCGAGAGCATGGTCAGGCCGTTCGGCCTGATCGAGATGATGCGCACCGGCGAGATAGCGATCTCAAGAGGACGCACAGAGACCTAGTGCGTCTCGTCGCTGGTGAGCGCTCGCCTTTCGCGCTGAGCGAAGCCGATCGCGAGCGTATGATGGCGCGCCTCGAGCTGGCCTTGCGCAGGGCAAGACGCAGCGGCGAGGCGACGCTCGCGACCAGCACGGTGAAGCTGGCAAGCGAGGTCGATCCGAGCGCCGTGGCCTGCGTATCGCGGCGGGCCGGAGAGCCGTGGTTCGCCTTCGAGCAGCCCGATCGCGGCGGCGCGGCGCTCGGCGCGCTCGGCGAGGTCGCGCGGCTGGCCGCCCGCGGGCCTGGCCGCTTCGCCGAGGTCGCCGACCGCTGGCGCGCGCTGGCTGCGGGAGCCGTGGGCGACCCTCACGACGACCCGGACCGCTCGGGCCCGGTGGCCGTCGGGGGCTTCGCGTTTGCGCCCGACGGGGGGGGAGCCCCGGAGTGGGAAGGCTTCGAGCCGGCCTCGCTGGTCGTGCCTGAGGTCGCGATCAGGAGATCCAGCCCCGCTGGCCAAAGGGATACGGCCAGCGTGCGGTTGACGCTGGCGGCGCTGATAGCCCCCGACGACACGGCCGAAGACGCGCTCGCACGCCTCGAGCGCCGTTTAGGCGAGCTGCGATCCAGGTCGCTTCCACTGCTTGACCCGGCGCCCGCGGGACGCCACCGGGTTGCGAGCACGATGGCGCCCGAGCACTTCGAGGCCGCGGTCGAACGCGCGACCGAGCTGATCGCGAAAGGCGAACTCCAGAAGGTGGTGCTCGCCAGAGAGGTCCAGGCGCAGGCGCCGCTCGCATACGACCCGGCGGCGATCCTCGGCGTTCTGAGGGACGCTTTCCCGGCATGCTTCTGCTTTTGCGTCGGTCGCGGCGACGCGACGCTCGTGGCCGCGAGCCCGGAGCTGTTGATTCGACGGGAAGGCCACCGTGTCAGCACGCTGGCGCTCGCCGGTTCGACCAGGCGCAGCGCCGACCCCGCCGTGGACGACCATCTCGGCGAGCAACTGTTGCGCGACGAGAGCTATCGCGAGGAGCACGCGATCGTGGCGCGCCGCATCGAGCGCACGCTGCGCGCCCATTCGGTTTGGGTCGCCGCGGCGGACGAGCCCGAGCTCGTCAAGATCGCGAACATCCAGCACCTGGCCACGCCGATCCGGGCGCAGTTGGCGGCGCCGATCGACGTGCTCGAGCTGGCTGGCCTGATGCATCCGACACCGGCTGTCGGCGGTGAGCCCCGCGAGGTCGCGACCGCTTTGATCCCTGCTCTGGAGGGCCTCGATCGCGGCTGGTATGCCGGCCCGGTCGGCTGGACCGACGCCACCGGCGACGGCGAGCTGTGCGTGGCCCTGCGCTGCGCCCTGCTGCGTGGCAACGTCGCCAGATGCTATGCCGGCAACGGGATCGTGCGCGACTCAAAGCCGCCGGCCGAGCTGGCCGAGACCGAGGTCAAGCTGCAGGCCTTGCTTCCTCTACTTGCCGGCTGACTCGCCGACCATCGGGCTCGGCGCCTGCTCGCGTGGGCGCCCGGCCAATGGCGGCAGCCACCAGTTGCGCGCGCCGAAGAGCTTCATCAGGGCAGGCACGAGCACGAGCCGGATCAGTGTCGCGTCGATCGCGATCGCCAGGGCCAGGGCCAGTCCGAACTGCTTCAGTTCGAGCACGCTCGCGGTCACGAAGCTGCCGAACACGGCGACCATGATCGCCGCGGCGGCGGAGATCGGGCGAGCCGTGTGCTCGACGCCGGCGGCGACCGCCTCCTGGTTGTCGGCTGTCTTTAGCCAGGTCTCGCGCATGCGCCTGATCAGGAAGACCTCGTAGTCCATGGACAGTCCGAACAGCAGGGCGAACACGCTGAGCGGCAGGTAGACCTGGATGAAGCCGGTGCTCTGAAAGCCGAGCAGGCGCTCGGCGTGGCCGTCCTGGAAGATCCAGATCACGATCCCGACGGTGGCGCCGGTCGCCAGCACGTTCATCGCGACCGCCTTGACGGGCAGCACCACGCTGCGGAACACGACCGTCAGGAAGAGCAGCGACAGCGCCAGGATCAAGCCCAGCACGATCGGAAATTTCGAGTCTGTGATGTCCGACAGGTCGACGATCTTGGCGGTCGCGCCACCGACCGCCACGTCGGGTCCGCCGTCCGCTTCGATCGGCGGGATCAGCGCTGAGCGGATATGGCGCACCAGCTGTTCGGAGGCATAAGAGTCGATCGCCGTCTTCGGCGCGACCGTCAGGAGCACGGCATCCGCGCCCTTCGTGACGGTCAGCGAGGCGATGTCGTTGTGGGCGCTGGGGGTCAGCTCGCGCGCGAGCCTGGCCGCCCGGGCGGCCGCGGGCGGGTCGAGCCGCCCACTTTCTCGAGGGCCGCTGAGCACGATCTCGATCGGCGCCAGCGTGCCGGCTCCGAACGAGCGCGCGAGCACATCCTCGCCCTTGCCGGAAGGCGTCGCGCCGAGCGAGGCGATGCCGAAGTCGACACCTGTGCGAAGCCCGAGCACGGGCGTGGCCGCGAGGATCAACAGGATCGAGATGGCGGAGGCCGCGAGCACGGGCCGGCGCATGACCGTCCGCGCCCAACGCGCCCAGCCGCCCTCGCCGTAATCGCCGCTTTCGGCCAGCGAATCCCTGGGTTGCATTCGGGCCGGCAGCGAGCCCCGGTTGATCCGCGGCCCGAGCGTTGCCAGCACGGCAGGCAGCAAGGTGAGGGCGACGATCACCGTACACGTCACGACGGCGACCGCGCCGAGCGCGAACTCCCTGAAGATCGGAGCCCTGATCGTGACGAGCGTCGCGAGGGCGAGCGCCACGACGATCCCCGAGAACAGGACCGTACGCCCGGAGCTGGCGAGCGCCGCGCCGACCGCATCCTGCACCTGCTCGTCCTCGAGCTCGCCCTCGCGCCCGCGCAAAGCAAGCTCCTCGCGGAAGCGACTGACGATGAACAGAGCGTAGTCGATACCGATGCCCACGCCGATCATCGTGACGATCGTCGTCAGGAAGCTGTCGAATGTCAGCATTGTGGCGAGGACAGCCAGCAGGCCGAATGTCAGCAGCAGCCCGCTGCCGGCGATCGCCAACGGCACGAACGCGGCAGCCGCCGCGCCAAGCGCGAGCACGAGCACGATCAGCGCGATCGGCACGCCGATCGTCTCGGCCCGCTCGACGTCTTCGTTCTCTACGGCCGTGATGTCGTTGGCGACCGGCGCGTATCCGGTGAGCCACACGGCGACGTTGGCCCGGTCGAGCGGGTCGACGACCCTCTGCAGGGCTGCGGCGTTCGTGAGCAGCTGGCGGGGACTGCCCGCGATGCCGACAAGCGCGATCGCGGCGTGCCCATCCGCTGAGACCTGGCCCTTGGCGCCATGCGTGTAAGGGCCGAACGCGCCCGTCACATAATGCTGGCGGCGGGTCAGCGCCAGCACGCGCGCGACCACCGCACGATAGGCCGGCTCGCCGGCTTGGCGGTCCGGGGAGTCGAACACGAGCACGTCCTGCTCGGCTCCGTGTCCTCGAAAACGTTCTTCGAGCAGCTGCTCGGCGCGTGACGACTGGGCCCCGTCGATCCCGTAGTTGGGGGCGCCCAACGAGTGCTTCAGGCCGGGATACAGCGCCGCGCACACGATCAAAGCGAGCGCCCAACCCGCCAGCACGACCTTACGATGGCGAGCGACCGCCCGGCCGAAGCGGTACGCCGCCGCCGTGCTCACCGGCCGCGCCCGGACAGGCCGGCGCTCGCCAAGGCCGCCGAGACGCCGCTCCAGACGCGCTCGTGCAGATCAACGTTCTTGGCTCGATCGGTCTTGACGTGCACGATCGTAGAGCCGGTCCTCCCGACGAGCGCTCGCTCCAGCGCTCCGCGCAAGGCGGAGGTCTCGAGCACGGGCTCGTACCGGAGGCCGTAGAGCGCCGCCGCCCGTGCCGCGTCGAGGCCCGTCGGAGTGGCCACGTGGTCGGTGTAGATCTTGGTCTCGCGGGCCGTTCGCGCCCTCGAGACCGCCAAGAAGTCGAAGATGCCGCCGCCGTCGTTGTCGACCAGCA
>DATJWI010000103.1:0-4175 GCA_035501375.1 Solirubrobacteraceae bacterium | reverse complement strand
CGGTCGGCTCAGGTGGCGGCAGCTCGCATCCCGGTGCGAGGACGACCGCGCGCGCCGGCGCGCGGGCGGTGGTGAAGCGAACACCGGTCGAAGAAGAGGCCTTGACAAGGAAGGCCGAAGAAGGTGCGATCGACCACGTGCTGTCCTACACGCCGGCGATCACCGCCGGTGGCTCGCACGGGAACGAGGTGGCCCTGACCTTCGACGACGGCCCCGGGCCATACACCCAGCAACTGGTCGACGTCCTGAACAAGTACGACGTGAAAGCCACGTTCTTCGCGATCGGCGAGGAGGAGCGCTACTTCTCAGCCGGCACGGTGCTCGAGCTGCACTCGGGCGATGTGGTCGGCGACCACACCGAGACGCATCCGATGCTGGCCTCCATGCCGGCGCGCGAACAGTACGAAGAGCTGTTCGAACAAATCGCGCGCATCGAACTGCTCGGCGGGCCGCGTCCGCGACTGTTCAGGCCACCGTACGGCTCCTTCAATGCGACGACCTTCAGGCAACTGAAGAAGCTGAAGCTGCTGATGGTCTTGTGGTCGACCGACACCGACGACTACACGCTTCCGGGAGTGCCCGCGATCGTCCGGAGCGCGCTCGCGGGAGCCCATCCGGGCGCGATCATCCTGATGCACGACGCCGGCGGCGACCGCTCGGAGACGGTCGCGGCGCTGCCGGCGATCGTCGAAGGTCTGCGGCGCAAAGGTCTTCATCCCGTCACGATCCCAAAGCTGATGCTCGACGACCCCCCACCCCCCGGCCAGCCGCTGCCTACAAGCCTGGCAGGGGATTGAGGCCGGGGCACTCGTCTCGACAGCGTCCTACGATGGACGGCGTGAACGCGCCCGACAGACAGGCGCCGCCGATCCTTCATCTCTCGGAAGTCGTCGGCAGCCCGCTGCGTGACTCCGACGGCGAGCGGCTGGGCAGGATTCAGGATGTGATCGTCAGGCTCGGTGGCATCGGCTATCCGCCGATCACCGGATTCCTGGTGAAGGTCGCCGGACGGACCTCGTTCCTCGGGATGGAGCGGGTCTCGGAGATCGGCCCGGGCGGGGTGGTGCTGCGTAAGGCCAAGCTCGACCTGCGCCGCTTCGACCGCCGCCCCGAGGAGGTCTTGCTCAAGGAAGACGTGCTCGATCGCCAGCTGATCAACGTCAAGGGCGCGCGGCTGGTGCGCGCCAACGAGATCGAGCTGGCGCTCGTCGCCGGCTCCTGGCGCGTCGTCGGCGTCGACACCGGTGCACGCGGAGGCGTGCGCAGGCTGCTCGGCAAGCGACTCGGATCGCACATTGCTACCGGCGAATTCCTGGATTGGGCGGGGGTCGAGCCGTTCGTCGGCCATGTGCCGACAGTGCGCCTGCGTGTCCCCCATCCGAAGCTGGCCAAGCTGCATCCGGCCCAGATCGCCGACCTCGTGGAGGCCGCCTCGCGACGCGAGGGCGAGGAGATCATCCAGGCGGTCGGCGACGATGACCGCGAGCTCGAGGCCGACGTGTTCGAGGAGCTCGACGACCAGCACCAGCGCGAGTTCCTCGAGAACCGCCCCGACGAGCAGATCGCCCAGATCCTCGCGAGGATGGCCCCGGACGACGCCGCCGACGTCATCGGCGAGCTGGACGAGGACCGCCGCGAGCCGATCCTCGGACTGCTGCCGGTGAGCCATCGCGTCAAGGTCAGGGCGCTGCTGGGCTACGACCCCGCCGAGGCCGGCGGCCTGATGAGCCCTGACTTCGTGCTGCAGCGCGACACCACGGCGGCCGGCGACGCCCTCCAGGCCGTCAGGCTCAGCCCGGTCTCACCCGAGCTTTTGACCACCGTTTTCGTCAGCGGCGCCGACGGCTCGCTGACGGGTAGCGTCCCGGTGACGGCGCTGTTGAGGGCCGAGCCGGGCGAAAGGCTCGAACGGCTGGTCAAGCACGAGAGCCCATGCCTGCCTACCGACGCTTCCTTCGAGGAGGTCGCGCGACTGATGGCCGACTACAACCTGACGGCGATCCCGATCGTCGACGAGGGCGACCAGATGGTCGGGGTCGTGACCGTCGACGATGTGCTCGAGGCGATGCTTCCGCGCGGCTGGCGCCTGCGCTTCGGCCTGCTCGGCGAGGACTGACTCACAGCATCTCAGCACACTGCGCCGGCCCGCCAGGCGGCGTCGCTGGAGCGCGCCTGCGCAAGAACCCGCCCCCGAGTGCCCATGGCGGCCCCCGCTGAATACACTTGGCCGCGTGAGCACGCAAACGGGACAGTTCGATGGCGGTCCGAGTACCGCCCGTCATGAGGCGCGTCCGATCGGCCATCAGCGGCCGACCGCGCCTGCCTGCCCGTCTCAGCCCTAGGCGTACGCGCCTGGTCGTCCTCCTGGGGCTGCTCGGCCCGGGACTGATAGCGGCCAACGCCGGCAACGACGCCGGTGGGGTCGCGACCTACTCGTCGGTCGGCGCCAAGTATGGCTATGGCCTGCTGTGGACGATCCTCTTGATCACGTTCTCGCTGGGGATCGTGCAGATGCTCGCCGCGCGCATGGGCGTCGCCACCGGCAAGGGCCTGGCCGAGCTGATCCGCGAGGAGTACGGGATTCGCTGGTCGGTGATCGCCACGAGCGCGGTGCTGGTCGCCAATCTGGGCATCTGCATCTCCGACTTCGTCGGGGTCGGCGCGGCGCTCGGGCTGGCGGGCATACCCGTTCAGGTGTCGGTGCCGATCGCGGCGCTCGCGATCTGGACGATCATCGTCCGCGGCTCTTACCGATCCGCCGAGCGGACCTTCATCTGGCTGACGATCCCATTCCTGGCCTATCCGCTCGCGGCGATCCTGGCCCATCCCGACTGGCACGAAGTCGCGCACGGCCTGATCGTGCCTCAGCTCCACGCCGAACCGGCGTTCCTGCTGTTGCTGATCGCCACGGCCGGGACCACGATCACCCCATACATGCAGCTCTACCTGCAGTCGGCGGTCGTCGAGCGCGGGGTGCGCGAGGAGCAGCTCGGACACGAGCAGCGCGAGGCGGTCGCGGGGGCGGTCTTCGCCAACGTCGTGGCCGCGTCGATCATCATCGCGACGGGCGCGACTTTGTATACGCACGGTGTCCACAACATCGGCACCGCGACCGAAGCCGCACGCGCGCTCAGCCCGTTCGCCGGTAGCTACGCCGAGGTGCTGTTCGGCGTCGGGCTGCTCGGGGCCAGCCTGCTCGCCTGCGCGATCCTGCCGATTGCGACGTCGTATGTGATCTCCGAGTCCTTCGGCTACGAGAAGGGCGTCGGCCGCCGCCGCGAGGAGGCGCCCGTATTCGTCGGGATCATCACGGCGATGATCGCGGTCTCGACGGTCGTGGCGGTGATCCCGGGGGTGCCGGTGATCTCGCTGCTCGTCGGTGTGCAAGTCGTCAACGGCCTGCTCCTGCCGATCAACCTGTTCTTCATCTGGCGACTGTCGCGCTCGGCGAGCCTGATGGGCCGCTTCCGCAGCGGGCCGATCCTCGGCGGCGCGATGGCGGTCACGGCGCTGGTCGCCTCGACGCTGTCGACCGTGCTAGTGATCGTCACGCTCGCGGGGCTTTAGGGCCTACCGAAAAGGTTCTACGCGCGCTCGCCGGCGCCCGCCGGGCGCCCATTGTCCGGCTCGACCAAGAGCGCCGCCCCGATCGCGCCGCCCAGATCGCCGAGCGCGGCGACGTGGACGTGCGGCGGCCGGGCGTCGGCGAACAGGTGGGGCTGCATCTCCTGGGCGATGCGTTTGGCGTAGGGATGGCCGAGACGGACGCCAAGGCCGCCGCCGACGATCACTCCCTCGACGTCGAGCAGGTTCACGGCCGAGGCGATCCCGGCGCCGAGCGCGCGCACCGCGCGATCGACGATCTCGATCGCGAGCTTGTCGTTGTGGGCGAGCGCCCGCGACCAGATGCCGCTGGTCAGACGTTCACGGGAGCGCTCGTGCATCAGCTTGAACAGATCTGTGTGGCGCCCCTTCTCGTGGTGGAGCTTGCGGGCGTGAGCTTCCATCGAGGCCCGTCCGGCGTAGGCCTCCATGCAGCCGCGCCGCCCGCAGGTGCAGCGCGCGCCGTCGATCTCGACGACCATGTGCCCGATCTCTCCGGCGCCGCCGCGCCCGACCCAGGGCTTGCCGTCGAGGATCAAGCCGCCGCCGACGCCGGTGCCCCAGAAGACGCC
>DATJWI010000102.1:0-4199 GCA_035501375.1 Solirubrobacteraceae bacterium | reverse complement strand
CTTCCTGGCCACCCAGATCCAGAACCTGACCGAGGCCAACCAGGTCAAGCAGAACCAGCTTGTGCAGGAGTTCGCGGCGATGGAAGCGGCTCTCTCGCAGAACCAGTCGACGAGCAGTTGGCTGACCAGTCAGCTCAACGCGCTGCCCTGATTCACTAGCGCCTGAACGTCCGCGTCGGCTCAAGAGCCGGACGCACCTGCCGAGCATCTGAAGAGACTGGCACCCCCATTCAGTCCCTTAGGAGATCCGCCCCGATGACCACCCTCGCCTCGCCCGCCGCCTACAAGGAGAGCGCTGTACGCAGCGCCTCGCCCGAGCTACTCGTCGTGATGCTGTATGACGGGGCTCGCAGGTTCCTCTTCCAGGCGAGCGTGGCGATGCGCGACGGTCAGATCGAGCTGAGCAATCGCAAGCTCCGCCGGGCCGAGGACATCCTCCAGCACCTGCGCGACGTCCTCGACATGGACCAGGGCGAGATCGCGCACAACCTCGAGTCGATCTACGTCTTCTGCCTGCGCCAGCTGCGCGAGGCGCGCTTCAAGCGCGACCCGGCCGTGCTCGAGCACGTCAGCGGGCTGCTCGCCCAGCTGCGCGAGGCGTTCGCCGCGATCGGCGCGCAATGAATCCCGCTGCCTACGAGCTGCTGGCTCGCAGCCTCGAGCGCGAGCTCGAGTTGCTCGGCGAGGGCGCCTTCGACGAGCTCGAGACGCTCCACGCCGAGCGCGCCACCCTGCTCGCCGGCCTACCCGCCACCCCGCCCGAGTCCGCCCGCCCCGCGCTCCAGCGCGCGGCGCTCATGAACAAGCGGGTCGAGATCGAGATCCTCCGCCGTCGCGACGCGCTGCTCCTCGATGCGTCCACCGTCGAGCGGGTCGAGCGCACCGCGCGCGGGTACGCACCGGCGGGCGAGACCCGCCCGTATCTGCGCGCCACCGCTTGACCGATTAAAGATTCGGCAAAAGCTGCCGATTTGCGGGCCATGCGGCTCGTACAAATACACGGTCTTCCCGCCGAGGCCCGTCTCGCGCACGACATCTTCAGCGGTCGCGACGGGACCCCGCTACTGCGCGCCGGCGTCACGCTGACCGATCGCTTCGTCGACCATCTCGGTCGCGCCGGCATCTCGGCGGTCTGGATCGAGGACGAGCTCGGCCAGGGCATCGCGCCGGTGCCGGTCATCAGCGGCCACACGCGCGGCAAGGCCACGCGGGCGCTGGCCGCGTTGCACGACGAGGCCAGGCAGGCCATCGCCGCGGGCCGCACGCTCGATCCCGAGTCCACCCAGGACCTGAGCGACGTCGTCGACGACATCCTCCAGGAGATCGAGGAGCGCGCCGACGCCACGGTCGTGCTCGCCGATCAGTGCGGCGCGGACGCGTACGAGATCCAGCACGCGATCGACGTCACCGCGCTCGGCCTGCTGATCGGGCGCCGGCTGATCGTCGAGCACGGCTGGCTCGACTACAAGGGCGAGCGCCAGGACGACCGTCACGAGGAGCGCCTGTTCCGCCTCGGCATGGGCCTGCTCCTGTCCGACATCGGCAAGCTCGCCGTCCCCGAGGCAATCCGGCGCAAGCCGGGCAAGCTGTCCGAGGAGGAGTGGGAGCTCGTGAAGACCCACCCCAAGGCCGGCGTCAAGCTGGTGCGCGACACCAGCGCCTGGTGCCCCCTGGTCCAGGCGTGCGTGCTCCGCCACCACGAGCGCTGGGACGGCACCGGCTACCCCGAGGGCAAGGTCGCCGACGAGATCCACGAGATGGCCCGGATCGCGGCGGTTGCCGATGTCTTCGACGCGATCACCTCCGAGCGCCCGTACGCGCCCGCCAAGCCCGCCCACGTGGGCGCGCAGGCGATCCTGGCCGGCGCCGGCACCCAGTTTGACCCGGTGATCTGCGACGTGTTCGCGCGCCGCGTCGCCCCCTTCGAGCCCGGCACCGAACTCGACCTCATCGACGGCCGCCGGGCCATCGTCGTCAGCGTCCCCGAGTACGAGCTCGACCGCCCGGTCGTGCGCGTGATCAGCGGACCTGGCGTGCCATTCGACGTCTCCCTTCAGCAGGACCGCAGCATCCAGGTCGCCGGCTGGAACCGCGCGCCCGGCGCCGCCGCTACCCAGGCCGCATGAGGCCACGACCCCAGGACCGCCCTCAAGCTTGGCCCGGGTGCGGCCGATTCAACAGACCGTTCCAGCCCCCTGAAAGGACTTGCCCCCCGTGTCATTCCTGATCTCATCCGTACGCCGCCAGCTGATTGGCGCATTCGTGGCCGTGTGCCTCGTCTTCTTGATCGCGCTGATCCTTGGCTGGTCGAGCATCGGCTCGGTCAATGGCAAGGTGCAGGCGGGCGCCAAGGAGCTGCCCGCGCTCGAGGCCGCCAGTGGCCACGCCCGCGACATGGTCGCCTCCGAGGTCGCCTCGGTTCTCAACCCGGGCAACATCGAGAACCACCTGGGTGACGTTCAGACCTTCAAGCAGACCGTGCAGTCGCTCGGCGCCTACGCGACGACGCCGGCCGCCAAGAGCGCGATCAGCACCGTCAACGACAAGTTCGACGCCTGGCACGCGCTCGACAACCAGGTCCTGGCCCTCGCCAGGGCCCACAGGGTCGCCGCCGCCGGCAAGCTCGCCAATGGCGCGGCCAACGACGCCGCGGATGCGCTGACCACCGCGGTCGAGGGCGCCAGCAAGGCGATTTCGAACGCCAACACGAACGCCGCCGCCTCGAAGGCTTCGAGCTCGAAGACGCTGATGCTGGTGATCGCGCTGATCGCGCTCCTCGTCGCCGGCGGGATCAGCTTCGCCCTCGCCCGCGACCTGAGCCGCCGCATCAAGGCGCTCCTCGACGGCATCCACAGCCTTGAGAGCAACTGCGTGACCGATCTGGGCAACGGCCTCGGGGCGATCGCGGCCGGCGACCTCACCGTCGAGGTCACCCCGCAGACCCGCCCGATTCCGACCACCCGCGTCGACGAGATCGGCGAGCTGACCCGCACGTTCAACGGGATGGTCGAGAAGACCCAGGCGAGCGTCGCGGCCTACAACACCACCCGCCACAGGGTCGGCGGCATGCTGCGCGAGATCGGCAGCACCTCCGAGCAGCTGTCGCTGGCCTCGCAGCAGATGGCCAACGTGTCCGACGAGGCCGGCCGCGCGGTGGGCGAGATCGCCCAGGCCGTGAGCTCGGTCGCCGCCGGCGCCGAGGACCAGGTCCGCTCGATCGCCGAGGCGAAGATCCTGACCGACGAGGTCGCGATGGCCTCCCAGGCCTCCGCCGACGGTGCCCAGCAGACGGCCGACGCCGCCGCCGAGGCGCGCAACCTGGCCGAGGAGGGCGCTCAGGCGGTCTCCCAGGCCACCGAGGCGATGAACGCCGTGCGTAACTCGAGCGCCGAGGCGAGTAACGCGATCCGCACCCTCGACGCCAAGTCCGAACAGATCGGCGAGATCGTCGACACGATCACCGGCATCGCCGAGCAGACCAACCTGCTGGCCCTGAATGCGGCCATCGAGGCCGCCCGGGTCGGCGAGCAGGGCCGCGGCTTCGCGGTCGTCGCCGAGGAGGTCCGCAAGCTGGCCGAGGAGTCCCAGTCGGCCGCGTCGTCGATCGCCACTCTGATCCAGGAGATCCAGCAGGAGACCCGCCACGTGGTCGAGGTCGTCGAGGATGGCTCACGCCAGACCGAGGACGGCGCCGCCACGGTCGAGCAGGCGCGCGACGCCTTCTCGCGGATCTCCGCCGCCGTCCAGGACGTCGGCAGCCGCGTCGAGCAGATCGCCGGCTCGATCCAGGAGATCGCCAGCGCCGGCAGCCGCGTGCAGGACAGCATGACCTCGGTGGCCGCCGTCGCCGAGCAGTCGAGCGCCTCCTCGGAGCAGGTGAGCGCCTCCACCCAGGAGACGAGCGCCTCGACCGAGCAGATCGCCGCCTCGGCCACCCAGCTGGCCAAGACCGCCGAGGAGCTCGAGCGGCTGGTCTCACAGTTCACCCTCGCCTAGTCGCACTTCCGATCCAGGCAATTCCGCGCCGGGTGAGTCCTTCGGGGCTCGCCCGGCGCGATGCGTTTGGGGGGCCGCCTGCGGCGGCATCCGTGGGGCCTCTGCGGCCGGGCATCCCTGCCCGGCCGGGGGTCCGCGACCACCTCGCCCGGCACGGATGCCGGGCGTAACGGCCCCATGGACGCCGAGCGAAGCGAGGCCCC
>DATJWI010000101.1:0-4045 GCA_035501375.1 Solirubrobacteraceae bacterium | reverse complement strand
CGGCTCGGGCCGGCGCATCAGCTTCAAGAAGCCGTGGCCGGTGACGTGGCTTACGTAGGTGACCGGAATGTCCTGCTCCAGCAGCGCCCGCACCAGGGGCACGTACACGGGGGCATGGTCGAGCAGGGCCTCGCCGAACGTACGCCCGCTCGGGAGCGGCGTTGCGTAGCCGTCTGGCAGCCTGCCGGCGATCAGGCGCGCCAAGGAGGCTCCGTTGGCGTGCAGGCCGGTCGAGGCCACGAGCACGATCTCATCGCCCGGCGCCAGACCCTCGCCGAGGATCGCGGCGTGCCCGGCCGGCACGGCGCCGACGGCGGCGCCGGCCAGCTCGATCTCGCGCTCGTCGAGGAGCCCGGGCAGCGATGGCGACTCGCCTCCCCCCCATGCGCAGCCCGCGTCCGCGCACGCTCGGCGCCAGCCCTCCAGGAGGGAGGCCGCGCGCGCGGGCGCCGCGTACCACTCAGAGGAGCCGGTCGCGAAGTAAGCGTTGGCGACGAGCGGCAGCGCGCCGAGACAGGCCAGGTCGTTGACGATCGCCGCCACCGCGTCGTAGGCGACGTCGGCGAAGCGATCGACGCCCAGCTCCTCGAGGACCTGGCGCGCGACGATCGACTTGGTGCCGAGGCCCTCGACCACGAACGCCAGCGTGCGGCCGTCCAGCTCGAACGCGAACGCGGGCTCGCCGCGGGAGCCTTCCAGCGCGCGGGCGCCGTGCGCGGCCAGCAGTCCAGAGGTCGACATCGCCTGGGCGATCGCCGAGCGCTTGCCGGCGTCGAGCGTGTCGTAGTCGACGCCCGCGTCGCGGTAGCTGGCCCCTTCCTCTGACATCAGCGATGATCCTAAGTCCTAAGGGCAACAAGAGCTTCGAGGAGGAGCGATGGACTTCGAGCCGAGTCAGAGGTGCGCCGAGTTCAAAGAGCGGCTGGAGGCGTTCATGGCCGACCACGTGTACCCGGCCGAGTCGCTCTACGAGCGTCAGATCGAGGAGTCCGGCGACCCCCACCACCAGCCGTCGATCATGGAGGAGCTGAAGGTAAGGGCCAGAGAGGCCGGCCTTTGGAACATGTTCCTGCCCGACCCAGACCACGGCGCGGGCCTCTCGAACGTCGACTACGCGCCGCTGGCCGAGATCATGGGGCGCTCGCACATCGCCTCGGAGGCGTGCAACTGCTCGGCCCCGGACACAGGCAACATGGAGGTCCTGCACCAGTTCGGCACCGACGATCAGAAGCAGCGCTGGCTTCGGCCCTTGCTGGACGGCGAGATCAGGTCGGCATTCGCCATGACCGAGCCCGCCGTGGCCAGCTCGGACGCGACCAACATCGCCCTCCAGATCGAACGCGACGGCGACGAGTACGTCCTGAACGGGCGCAAGTGGTGGACCTCCAACGCCAAGCACCCCCACTGCAAGATCCTGATCGTGATGGGCAAGACCGATTCGGACGGCCCACCCCACCGCCAGCAGAGCCAGATCCTGGTGCCGATCGACACTCCTGGCGTCACCGTCATGCGCAACCTGCCGGTGTTCGGCTACATCGACAAGGAGGGCCACGCCGAAGTCGACTTCAGCGACGTCAGGGTGCCGAGATCGAACCTGATCGCGGGCGAGGGCGACGGCTTCATGATCGCCCAGGCGCGGCTCGGGCCGGGCAGGATCCACCACTGCATGCGGGCGATCGGCGCCGCCGAGCGGGCCTTGGAGGCGATGTGCGAACGAGCGGTCGGCCGGGTCACGTTCGGCCAGCCCGTAGCGACGCGAGCCAACGTCCAGGACTGGATCGCCGAGTCCAGGATCGAGATCGAGATGGCCAGGCTCCTGACCATGAAGGCGGCCTGGCTGATGGACACCGTCGGCAACAAGCACGCGCGGATGGAGATCGCCGCGATCAAGGTGGCCGCGCCGAACGTAGCCCTCAAGGTCGTGGACCGGGCGATCCAGGTCCACGGCGGCGGCGGCGTCTCCGACGACTTCCACCTGGCCAGCGCCTACGCGCACCTGCGCACGCTGCGTTTGGCGGATGGCCCCGACGAGGTCCACAAGCTGTCGATCGCAAGGCGCGAGCTGGCGCCGTACGCGCCGCGCGAGTCGTAGCCCGGGCCGGCCGGCGCATACGGCCTGCTCGTGAGCGTGGAGACGTCGTCCTCGTGAGCCGGGAATGTAGTTCTCGAAAGGCGGTGGCGCGCGTGCGCGTACCCGCGCGCGGATCGGCCCGCGAAGATAACCTAGTAGTCATGCGCACACGCTTGGCGATCCTGATCGGCGTGCTGGCGACAACGATCGTCCCCGCCACGATCGCTCCCACCAGCGCACTCGCCGCTTCCGGACGAGACGCCTCCGCAACGCACAAGGCGCTACAGGCGGCCTATACCGCCCTGCACGCCATCGTGAGCACGTGGCCGACCGAGGAAGCCAGCTTCCGAAAGCTCGACAACCAGATCGCGGCCGAATGCCCCGGCGTCGGCGCGGGCCTTCCCCAGAACGAAACCGAGCAGCGGCTCAGCTACGAGGTCGCCGGCGCACTGTGGGCGACCGCCTACAAAACCGACGCCAAGATCGCTCAGACCGCCATCCGAGCCGTCAGCGGACTGCGCTGGAGCAACTCCGCGCTGACCGGCCGCGTCCACGGTTACCTCAAAGGGCTGAACGAAATGATCGCCCTACCCGTACCCGACCTGTGCACGGACCTGCGGACCTGGGCGAGCGGCGGCCATCAGGCGGCTCCGTCGAACGTGGTCTCCTTCGACGAACACGTCGAAGCGATCGACGTCGAAATCCCAGAACCGAAGCTGTTCGAGCGCTATGTGCAGCCGGCCGACGCCGGCCTGCTGGTCAAGGTCCGACACCTGGCCGTCAAGTTTGAAGAACTTGAATTCATTGTCGGGCAGCGGGAATGGAACCGGCTGCTCGGTGTGCTCGACCTGCCTCAGTAGCGCTCGCCGTCCCGCCTGGCGCCGCCTCGCCCGGACGTCGCCGCGACCGAATAGCCTCAGGCCGTCATGTTCGCGGCCACCACGCTGGCTTACCCATGCGTGCTCGCGCTGCTGTGCACCGGCGCCGGGCTCCTGGTCGACCGCCTCAGCGGAAGCGGCTTGGCGTTGGCGCTGCTGCCGGCGATCGGCGCGGCGACCCTGATCGGGGTCTCCCAGCTCACGACCCACTTCTCGGCGGCCGCGCCGGCCACGCCATATGTGCTCGCGGCGGTAGCGCTCGTAGGGTTCGGCGCCGGATGGCCCCGGCTCCTGGCGCTTGCCGGGGCTTGGCGCTGGGAGCGCCGTGCGACCGGCGCGCACGCGCGCACGCGTGCGCGTGCGCGCCCGGCATCGCGCCGGGAGGCAGACCCAGGGCCACGCGAACAGGCGAGCACGCGAGCGCTCTGGCAGGTCGGAATCGCGGTGTTCGTGTACATCGCGGCGCTGGCCCCGGTCCTGGCGGCAGGCAGGCCGACGTTCTCCTCCTTCCAGGCCCTCACCGACTCTGCCTTTCATATGCTCGGCGCCGACCACCTGATGCGCCACGGCCAGGACTACGCGGGCCTGGATCTGAGCAACTCCTACGGGCAGTACCTGAAGGCCTACTACCCGACCGGCTATCCCTCGGGCGCTGACACGCTCTTCGGCGGCAGCTCGTTCCTGGTCGGGCTGCCCTTGATCTGGACCTTCCAGCCGTTCAACGCCTTCATGCTCGCGACCGCCGTCGGCCCGGCGCTCGTGCTCTCGCGCAGGATGGGCCTCGCCGGGGCGTGGTCAGCGCTGGCCGCCGTCACTGCGATCCTGGGAGCGCTCGTATACGGCTATGAGCTGGTCGCTTCCATCAAGGAGATAGTCGCGCTGGCGATGATCCTGACGCTCGGCGCGCTCACCGTTCAGAACGCGCGCTGGCTGTGGCGCAGGCCGGCGGGCGTGGCCTCGTTCGCGCTCGTGCTCGCGGCCGGCGTCTCGGCGCTCGGCGTCGGCTTCGGCGCCTGGGGCCTGGCCGCCGTCTCGGTCGTGGCCGTGGCGGCGATCGGCGACGTGCGAGCCGGCCGCGCGCGCGCGGGCCGCTTGG
>DATJWI010000100.1:0-4494 GCA_035501375.1 Solirubrobacteraceae bacterium | reverse complement strand
CCTCAACGGATGTAGATCGGAGGGCTGTAGCCGGAGACCCTGGCGGGGTCGTTGACCTTGACGAGCGCCCTGTAGACACCGGGATGCTTGATGCGGACGACCCGTTCGAAGCGTGACGTCGTGGCGGTGCCCGGTTTGACGCCGGTCCCGCCCTCGTTGACTGAGTTGCCGGGCTTCAGCAGCTGAAAGCCGACGAGCGCGCCTGCCTCGGAGGGGGTGACGGTCCCCGACAGCCGCCAATACCCGCGCCGCCGGGCGCGCCTGGCGCGGAACGTGACCCTGACGGCCACGTTCTCGACGACGACCGGGCTGGCGACGATCGTGCCGCCGCCGACGGTGGCAACGCGCAGCTGCGTATTTTCCAGGAGGCCGAGATACGGGAACGAGAAGGCGCCGGTCGCGCTCGTCAGCTCCGGGTTTCCGATCGTATGAAAGCCAGGCATGAACGGATAAGGATTCGCTTCGAGGATCACCTCTCGGCCGGCGGCGCCCGTGCCCGACAGGTTGCCCTCGATCAGGAACGGCTCGCCGTAGGTGACCGGGTTCGGCGTGCTCGTGATCTGCAAAGACAGCGGCACGGGCACCGTCTTGAACGTGCGGTCGCCGCCGTATGCGAGCCCGGCGCCGTTGACCGCCACGATTCGGTAGTGATAGACCGTCCCTGGCTGCAGGCCGTCGATCGTCTGGCCGACCTTGACCGAGTTCTTCTTTTCGCCCGCCGGCGCCAGCGCCGTCTGCCCGCCGTAGCCGGTCGTCGTTCCGTACTGGAAGGCGTACCCGGTCGCGATACCGTGGGCGTTGACGTAGCCATAGACGGTCACTGACGAGTAGGTCGCGTGCCCGGCGTTCGAGGTCGTCACGGTCGGCACCAGCGAGGCCGCCCCGGCCCCGGGAACGACCACAGCGGGCATGGCTGCCGCGAGCGTCAGCGAAATGGCGATCAGATAACGGCGCGTCATACGAGCTATATACCCAGAATGCCGGTCAAAGTCTCGCTCGAACGTCACGCCAGCGATCGTAAGGGTTTCGCCAAGGCATTCGCGCCAGCGCCGGCGCCAGCGGCCGTGGGTCTCGCCAAGACGTCGCGCCAGCCGCTGTACGCTGCTCCTCGGTGACCCCTTCGATCGCCCAGATCCAGGTCGCCCACGACGACCGCGACGCCTTGCAGGCCATGATCGACACGCTCCTGGCCGAGCGCCTGATCGCGTGCGGACAGATCGTGGGACCGGTCAGCAGCACCTACGAGTGGCAGGGCCACGTCGAGCGCGCCCAGCCTGAGTGGCTGGCCTTTCTGAAGACGACGACCGCAGTAGCGGACGACTTGATACGGCGGATCGAGGAGCTGCACGCATACGAGGTGCCCGAGATCCTGCTCGTCGAGGTGGCCGGCGGCCACGGGCCTTACCTCGAGTGGGTGGCCGCCCAGACCAGCTGAGCCCCGCCTACAGCGTGCCGCCGGCGGCGAACGGCTCTTCGGGGACGATCGTATCGGGGCCTGACAGCTCGAACGCGTCGTGCAGGGCCCGGACGGCGTCGGGAACACGCTCGCCGGCAATGACGCATGAGATCTTGATAGGGGAGGTCGAGATCATTTCGATGTTGATGTCTTCGTCGGTCAGCGTCCTGAAGAAGCGGGCCGCGACGCCCGGGTGCGTGCGCATGCCGGCGCCGACGATCGAGACCTTGCCGATCTCCTCGTTCGAGATCAGCTCGGAGTAGGCGTCACCGGCCAGCGGGGCCAGCGCGTCCCTGGCCTCACGCAGGTCTTCGCGGGGCACGGTGAACGAGATCTCGGCCAGGCCGCCCCTGGATGTCGGCACGTTCTGGTCGATCATGTCGACGTTGATGTTGGCCTCGGTCAGGGCTTCGAAGATGCGGGCGGCCGCGCCGAGCTCGTCGGGCACGCCGACCAAGGTGACCCGGGCCTCAGAGGTCGAATGGGTGACGGCTGTGATCAGTGGGTTCTCCATGGTGTCCGCTCTGTCGAGCACAACGGTACCGGGCGCGTCCTCGAAGGAGGAGCGGCAGTGGATGCGGACACCGTGATTGCGGGCGTACTCGACCGAGCGCAACTGCAGGACACCCGCCCCGGAGGCGGCCATCTCGAGCATCTCCTCGAAGGAGACCGTCTCGAGCCGGCGGGCATTCTCGACGATGCGCGGATCGGCGCTGAAGACCCCCGGAACGTCGGTATAGATTTCGCAGACCTCGGCGCCGACGGCGGCGGCCAGGGCCACGGCGGTCGTATCCGAGCCGCCGCGCCCGAGCGTCGTCACGTCGCTCGAAGTATGCGAGACGCCCTGAAAGCCGGCGACGAGCACGATCCGGTCCTCTTCGAGGGCCGCCACGATGCGCTCGGCGCGCACGTCGAGGATGCGCGCGCGCGTGTGCGACGCGTCGGTGACGATCCCCGCCTGCGAGCCGGTCAGCGAGATCGCCCGATGGCCGAGGTCGTGGATCGCCATCGCGCACAGCGCGCAGGAGATGCGCTCGCCGGTCGACAGCAGCATGTCCATCTCGCGCGGGTCCGGCGCGTCCGACACTTCGGAGGCCATCGCGATCAGCTCGTCGGTCGTCTTGCCTTTCGCCGACAGCACCGCCACGACGCGCGCCCCTGAGTCGCGCATGGCGACGATCCGCGCCGCGGCGCGCTTGATCCGCTCGGCATCGGCGACGGAGGTGCCGCCGAACTTCATGACGACGGTGCAGGACATCGGCCTGAGGCTACAACGACCTGCGCCCAGCGAACGCCTTGCCGAGCGTGACCTCGTCCGCGTACTCCAGATCCGATCCGACCGGCAGGCCACTGGCCAAGCGCGTGACGGTGACCTCGGGCGCGCGCGAGCGCAGCTCCCCAGCGATGTGCAAGGCGGTGGCCTCACCGGTGGTCGTCGGGTTGGTGGCGAGCACGACCTCGCGCACGGGTTGCGTCTCCGACTGGACACGCTCGTACAGCTCGGCGATCTTCAGGTCCTCCGGGTCGACGCCGTCGATCGGCGAGAGGGCGCCGCCGAGCACGTGATAGACGCCCTGGTACTCGTGGGTCCGCTCCATCGGGATCACGTCGCCGGGCTCCTCGACGACGCAGATCAAAGAGTGGTCGCGCCTCTGGTCCTGGCAGATGCGACAGCGCGGTTCGTCGGTCAGGTTGTAACAGGTCTCGCACAGCCCGATCTTGGCCTTGACCTCCTTGATCGCCTCGGCCAGGGCGAGCGCTTCGGCGTTGGGCGTCCGCAGGATGTGGAAGGCCAGTCGCTGGGCCGTGCGCGTGCCGATTCCGGGCAGCTTCGAGAGCTCGGTCACGAGCCTTTGGACCGGTGGCGCGTAGGAGCTCACTCGGTCACGGCTCCACCGGACAGCGCCCCGCCTGGCCCGACACCGCTGAACACGACTCGACCCGCCAGGACCAGGCTGAGCACGACCAGGCCGATCACGACTCGAGGCCGGGCAGGCCGAGACCGCCCAGGCCGCCGAGATCGCCGAGCGCGCCGAGGTCGACGCCACCGGTCGCCCCGTCCATACGGCTGGCGGCCAGCTCCTGAGCGGCCCGCAACGCCTCGTTGGTCGCCGCCAAGACCATGTCGCAGAGCATCTCGACGTCCTCGGGATCGACGGCCTCGGGGGCGATCTCGACCGCCGCGATCCGCAGATCGCCGGTCGCCTGGACCGTCACCACCCCTCCGCCAGCCGACGCCGAGACGGTCTCGTGCTTGAGCTGCTCCTGGGCCTCGGCCATCTGGAGTTGCATGCGCTGGACCTGGGCCATCATCTGCTGCACGTTCGGCTGGCCCTTCCCAGCCCCACCGGGCCCGCCGGGCCGTGCCTGCGCGCGCGCCTGCCGGCCGACCGGCATGTTGCGAGCTGAGCGTTTGGACATGCTCAGGCCTCCCTGCGCTCGCTGGCCGCGCCCGCGGGCTCGCGATCGCCGTCGGCGCCGGCCTCGACGGGGACCTCTTCGGCATCGAGCTCGGCCTTGAAGCGCTCGATCCACTCCTCCTCGGTGTACGCGCGCGCGGCGCCGCCCTCGCCGGCGACGTCGAGCTCTGGGTCGAGTTCGTAGGAGATACGCCAGCGCCCGCCCGCGACCTGGCGCAGCGCCTCGGTCACGATTTGACGGTTCGCGGGGTCTTCGGCCTTCTTCTTCAAGAACTCGGCGCCCGTCGGGAATCCGACCGTCAGATCTTCGCCGGCGACCCCGATCGGGCGCGTGTCGGCGATGACCGCGCCGCAGAGGGCATGCTCGGCGAGGACCAGCTCGATCACGGCGGGCCACAGCTCGACGAGCGCCAGCAGGTCCGTTGCGGGCGACGCCAGCGTCTCGGCGGGCACCTCCGACGCGGGCGCCTCCGACGCGGGGACCTCCGAGGCGGGCTCTGGACGCGCGTGCGCGGCGTGGGCGGGCTCGTGCGGGGGCGCGACGGGTCCAGGCGCGGGGGCTTGCTCGACCGGCACGGGACGGGCATCGGGCGCGAGCCCGGCGTAGGACACCGTGCT
>DATJWI010000099.1:0-5681 GCA_035501375.1 Solirubrobacteraceae bacterium | reverse complement strand
GACAGCGGCTGGTATGCCGGGCACTCCCATTACGTTCTCGCCTACTCGCTGCTGTCTCCGCCGCTCGGCGCCTTGATCGGCGTGCGCCTGGCGATGGTCTCCTCTGTGCTGGCCGCGTGCCTCTTGTTCGGCTTGATCGCCGCGCGCGCCTTCCCGACCGCGGCCGCCCGGGCGGCCGCGCTCGTGTTCGCGTTCGGCCTGTGCGCCGAGCTTCTGTCCGGGCGCGTGCCCTACGACCTCGGCCTGGCCATCGGCCTGGGCTCGGTCTTGGCGCTGATGGCGGGCCGGCCCCTCGCGGCGCTTGCGCTTGCGCCGCTGACGAGCCTCGCGAGCCCCGTTGCCGGCGCGTTCCTGGCGCTCGTCTACCTTTCGTGGGCCCTTGCCCTCGTCAGGCCTGCGGCCGTGGATACGATCCGGCGAGAGGGCGACCCGACCGGCCCGGCTCCGGTCGTGACCCCCCCTTCCCGGCCCCGCGTGCGCACCGGGTACGCCACCGGGCCTCGGCTGTGGCCGCTCGCCCTGGCGGCGACTGCCCTGGCTCCGATCGCGGCGCTCTCGCTCGGCTTCCCCGAAGGCGGCCACGAGCCGTTCGCCCCCTCTTCCTTCTGGCCGGCGTTCGGCGCTGTCGTCGCGATCGCGCTGGTCCTGCCGCGCGGGCCCCTGTCCGCGCGCGCACACCGCGCCCTGCGAATCGGCTTCGGCCTGTACGCGCTGGCGCTCATTACCTCGTTCTCGATCGAAACTCCGATGGGCGGCAACGCCGCGCGGCTGGGCCCCGAGCTGGCGCCGGCGATCTTGACGGGCATTCTCTGGGAGCGTAAGCGCCTGGCGCTCTGTCTGGTTGCGCCCGTGCTCGTCTACTGGCAGCTGAACACTCCGATCGGCGACCTCTCGGAGATCGACGGCCAACGGTCGGCCAACGCCGCCTACTACGCGCCGCTGCTGGCCGAGCTGCGCGGCCTGACGAGCGCACAAGCAGCTGGTGCCGTGAGACCCGGCCTTGCAGCGGACGGCCTCCGCGGAGGCCGCGTCCATGCGGGCAGGCCCGCGCACGCGCACGCCTCCCCGGGCTCGCCCGCCGGCCCGACGATCGTCGAGGTGCCCTTGACGGCGGCCCACATGGAGGCCGCCTACGTGGCCGGCCATGACGACATCGAGCTCGCCAGGGGCTGGGACCGCCAGCTCGACACGCGCTACGGGGCCCTGTTCTACGCCCAGACCCTGACGGCTGGCGCGTACGAAGCCTGGCTGCGCGAAAACAAGGTCGCCTATGTCGCGATGGCCGACGCCGAGCCCGACTACTCCGCCCGCCAAGAGGTCGCCTTGATCGCTGGCGGCCTGCCCTATTTGCGGGAAATCTGGCGCTCGCGACACTGGCGTCTGTTCCTCCTCATCGGTTAGGCTTTCAGCCCAGATGTCGGAGTCCCTCGCTCGCGCACGCGCTCTGCAGGCGCGCCTGCTGCCTCATGGTTGGCTCGACGTGCTGCGCCAGGTCGCCCTCTTCGGCGTGGCCTACCTGGCCTACCGACTCGTGCGGGGCCTGGTCGAGGGCGAGGCCAACACGGCTTTCGCGCATGCCTTGGACGTGATCTCGCTCGAGCTGAGCTTGCACATATTCGTCGAGCCATCCGTCCAGGCCTGGGCCTCCAGCAGCAGGCTGGTGATGGACTTCTGCAGCTGGATGTACGTCAACGCGCAGACGACCATCACCTTGGCCGGACTCGTCTATCTGTATGTGCGCCACAACAAGAGCTTCTACTTCGTGCGCAACATGTTCATGATCGCGATGCTGATCGCCCTCGTCGGCTACACCGTCTTCCCGACCGCGCCGCCCCGCTTCCTGCCGGAATGGGGCTTCATCGACTCGGTTTCGAACTTCACCGGCGTCCACGTCGACCATGCCTCGGCGACGATGACCGCGCTCGTCAACCCCTACGCCGCGGTGCCCTCGATGCACGTCGCGTTCGCCCTGATGATCGGCTGGCCCTTGGCGCGCCTGGCCAAGCACCGTTTCGTGAAGGCGCTGTGGCTTGCCTATCCCTTCCTGATGGCCTTCGTGATCGTCGTGACCGCCAACCACTTCATCTTCGACGCGATCCTCGGCGCGCTGACCGCCGGCGCTTCGGCCTACGGGGCGAGTTGGCTGGCCAGAGCGCGCCCCCAGGCCTGGCGCTTCTCCGCGCCCGCGGCCCGGGCGGCGGGCGTTTAGAGTGCCGCCGGGGATGGCTTCCGAGAACGACCGCCAGGGCCAGGGTCCGACCACGATGAGCCCGCGCCGCCACGACGCCTCGACCGCGCCGCGCCGGCGCCGCGGCGCCCCCCGCGCGCGCGGGCGCGCCCGCCGGCAGCGCGCCCCGATCGGCGCCGGCGAACGCAGGGAGCTGATGCGCGAAGCCCTGATCGAGTCGCGGCTGACACCGAACGCGATCTCGCTGACGGGCCTGGCCCTGAACGTCTTGGCGGCGGCGCTCGTCTGGGAGCGCTACTTCTTTCTCGGCGGGATCGCTTTCATCGTCGGCTCGATCATGGACACGCTCGACGGGCGCTACTCGCGGATGTCCGGCAAGGGGACCCCGTTCGGCGCGTTCCTGGACTCGACGCTCGACCGCATCGAGGAGGGCATCGTCCTGACGGCGGTCGCCGGCTACTTCGCCTGGCAGAGCGACCGCGTCGCTGCCGCCGCGGTCGTCGTGGCGGTGCTCGCCTCTTTGATGGTCTCCTATACGAGGGCCCGCGCCGAGGCGCTCGGCGTCGAATGCAAGGTCGGCATCGCGACCAGGCCCGTCCGCGTCGTGATCCTCTCGATCGGCCTGATCTTCGCGCGCGGCGCCTCGCTCGGAGACTTCCAGCTCCTGGCGCCCTCGGTCTACGTCCTGGCTTCGCTGTCGGTGGTCACCGTCGGCCAGCGCATCGCCCACGTCCGCCGCGCGCTCTCTCTATAAGCTCTGCCGATGAACAACACCAACGGAAACGGCGCCGCCCGCTATCAGGCCGACAAGGTCAGGGTGGCGATCATCGGCGTCGGCAACTGCGCGTCGGCATTCGTGCAGGGCATCCACTACTACAAAGACGCGGACCCCAGCCAGCGCGTGCCCGGCCTGATGCACGTCGACCTCGGCGGCTACCACGTGAGCGACGTCGAGTTCACGGCCGCCTTCGACATCGACAAGGCGAAGGTCGGCAAGGACCTCGGCCAGGCGATCTGGTCGGGCCAGAACAACACGATCAAGTTCGCGACCGGCAAGCGCGCGGTGCCGAGCAAGCTCGGCGTGCCCGTCTACAGGGGCATGACCCACGACGGCTTGGGCAAATATTTGAAAGAGAAGATCGTGAAGGCCCCCGGCGAGACGGCCGACATCGTCAAGATCTTGAAGGACACGCACACCGACGTGGTCGTGTCCTACCTGCCGGTCGGCTCCGAGCAGGCGACCAAGTGGTATGTCGAGCAGGTCCTGGAGGCCGGTTGCGGCTTCGTGAACTGTATCCCGGTGTTCATCGCCAGGGAGGACTACTGGAACAGGCGCTTCGAAGAGGCCGGCCTGCCGATCGTCGGCGACGACATCAAGTCCCAGGTCGGCGCCACGATCGTGCACCGCTCTTTGGCTCGGCTGTTCGCCGACCGGGGCGTCGAGATCGAGCGCACCTCGCAGCTGAACGTCGGCGGCAACATGGACTTCTACAACATGCTCGAGCGCGAGCGCTTGGAGTCCAAGAAGATCTCCAAGACCAACGCCGTGACCTCGATCATGGACCACGAGCTGCCGGCCGAGGACGTCCACGTCGGGCCGTCCGACTACGTGCCTTGGCTGACTGACCGCAAGTGGGCTCATATCAGGGTCGAGGGCCAGGCCTTCGGCGACGTGCCTTTGAACGTCGAGCTGAAGCTCGAGGTCTGGGACTCGCCGAACTCGGCCGGGATCGTGATCGACGCCGTGCGCTGCTGCAAGCTGGCGCTCAACCACGGGGTCTCGGGCCAGCTCGACGGCCCAAGCTCCTACCTGATGAAGTCCCCGCACAAGCAGCGCCCCGACGACCAGGCCCGGGCGGACACCGAGAAGTTCATCGCCTCCTACGCCGGCCGGCCGGGGACGGCCGCCAAACGGACGCCGACCGCACGGGGCGGGCGGGCTCAGACCAAGCGGGCGCCGGCCGGTACCAAGCGGCCCTGACGTTCGGTGCAGCGCCGGGATGCCGGCGGGCCCATAATGGCCAGACCGATGGCGCGCGCTGAGCAGACGTTCGCGGTCGCCCACGTGACACCCTACCCGTGGGAGGCCCAGGACAACGAGGTCAACGCCCACGTCAGGACGGTCGCCGAGGAGCTGTCGCGACGCGGGCACCGCGTCCTGGTGCTGGCCCCGTCGCGCTCGCACGAGCGCGTGCGAGCATCGCGCCGGGCACTGCGCGCAGCCCGCGGCCGGGGCGGGGGCGCGGAATCGCTGCTGAAGGGGACCGACGAGGGCACTCCGTTGGTGATCGCCGTCGGCGAGGTGCTCGACGTGCCCAGCCTGACTTCCGGCTCGAGCGAGCGCTCGCACGGCCGCCGGCCGCTGGCGCTGCCGATCGACGTGGCCCGCACGATCGAGGAACTGCTCAGCGCAGTCCCGTTGGACTTCGTCCACGTCCACGAGCCGTTCGCGCCGAGCGTCTCCGCCGCGGCGCTGCGGCACTCGCGGGCCTTGAACGTCGGCTCGTTCCATGCCGCCGGCGAGCGGGGCGTGCTATCCAGGAGCGTCGGGCGCCGCTTCGTCGAGACGTTTCTCGGGCGCTTGGACGCCCGGATCGCCGCGACGCCGGCGACCGCCGCGCTGATGGCCAAGCAGTTCCCGGGCGAGTACCGCGTCGCGGGAGGCCCCTCCGAAGGCGGCGCCGGAAACGCGAAGGACAGCGTGAAAGGCGACGTGGCGGGAGTCGGCCCGGGGGGCGAAGATGAGTACACAAATCGGGGGGACTCGCGCGCGCGCGCGCGCGCATACGCGTACGCGCGCGCAGCAGCCGACTTGGAGACCATCTACAGCGAGCTGGCCGCGCGCAGGCACGACCCGCTGGGCGACCGAACGCTGCGTCAGCGCCTGGCGGGCCGGCCGAAGATCGACGTGGACCTGCACATGCACACCGATCACTCCTACGACTGCGCCACGCCGGTCGAGGTGCTGCTCACGACCGCCCACGAACGGGGCCTTGGCGCGATCGCCGTGACCGACCACAACGAGATCTCGGGCGCCCTGGCCGCGCGCGAGCGTGCGCGCCAACTCGGGATCGACATCAAAGTGATCGTCGGCGAGGAGGTCAAGACCGCGAGCCAGGGCGAGGTGATCGGCCTGTTCATCGAGCAGAAGATCCCGAAAGGCATGACCCTGGCCGAGACGATCGCCGAGATCAAGCGGCAGGGCGGGCTCGTGTACGTGCCGCACCCGTTCGACAGGCTGCACTCGGTCCCCGACTACGAGCACCTGCTCGGCGTGGTCTCGGAGATCGACGCGATCGAGGTCTTCAACCCGAGGGTCGCCATCAACGCTTTCAACGAGGAGGCCGAGCGCTTCGCCGCCAAGTACCGGATCGCGGCGGGGGCGGGTTCGGACTCGCACGTCGCCCAGGGTCTCGGCTCGGTGCGCTTGCGGATGCCGAGCTTCGACGGGCCGGCCGAGTTCAAGCAAGCCCTCACCGAAGCCGAGATCCTG
>DATJWI010000098.1:0-4439 GCA_035501375.1 Solirubrobacteraceae bacterium | reverse complement strand
GGGCACCATCATCGGTGTCAAGGTCTTCGACGCGCAGGACGGCGACGACGAGCTCGGCTCCGGCGTGAACCAGCGCGTGGTGGTCTACATCGCCCAGAAGCGCAAGATCACCGCGGGTGACAAGCTCGCCGGCCGTCACGGCAACAAGGGCGTCATCTCGAAGATCGTCGACGTCGAGGACATGCCGTTCCTCGAGGACGGCACACCGGTCGACGTGATCCTGAACCCGCTCGGCGTGCCGAGCCGCATGAACCTCGGGCAGATCCTCGAAACCCACCACGGATGGGTCGCCGCCAACGGCTGGTATGACGACGGCACCGCCGCGTACAAGGCGGCCCGGGACGGGAACGGGACCAACGGCACCAAGGCCCCCAAGGTCTACGTGGCCACGCCCGTGTTCGACGGCGCGACCGTCAAGGACGTGGACGAGGCGCTGGTCCGCTGGCAGGACGAGCACGAGGGCCGCATCAAGATGGACGTCGACAAGCGCCGGCGCGAGGGCGAGCAGGCGTCCGGCAAGGTCCAGCTGTTCAACGGCCGCACCGGCGAGCCGTTCGAGGAGATGGTCACGGTCGGCTACATGTACATCCTGAAGCTGCTGCACCTGGTCGACGACAAGATCCACGCCCGTTCGACCGGCCCCTACTCGCTCGTCACCCAGCAGCCGCTGGGCGGCAAGGCGCAGTTCGGCGGCCAGCGCTTCGGGGAGATGGAGGTCTGGGCGCTGGAGGCGTTCGGCGCCGCCTACACGCTGCAGGAGATGCTGACGATCAAGTCCGACGACACGGTCGGCCGCGTCAAGGCCTATGAGGCGATCGTCAAGGGCGAGAACATCGCCGAGCCGTCCATACCCGAGTCGTTCAAGGTCCTGCTCAAGGAGATGCAATCGTTGGCGCTCGACGTCAACGTCGTCTCCGAGGAGGGCCAGCGCGCCGAGATGCGTGACGAGGACGACGATCTCCTGCGCGCGGCCGAGGAGCTGGGCATCGACCTCTCCGGCGTGCGTGCGCCCGCCGGTGGCGCTGGCGCCGACGAGGAGCTTGAGGGCGAGGATGCGACCGGCGCGTCGGCCGGCGATGCCGGCGAGGGCGAGGACGACCTGGTCGCTGAGGATCTCGACGCCGAGGAGCTGCTCGGCGAGAGTGCCTCCGAGCTGGACCTCGAGGCGCTGGCCGAGGGCGCCGAGCCTGAGCTGGTCGAGGAGACCGAGACGTAGTCCGGGGGCCCGGCGCCGTCCGCCCGGCGGCGCTTACGCCCTACCCGCCCGCGGTTCGGCGGGTCAGGGCCAGCAGAACCGAGAAGACCGCAGCAGCGCCACCGTTCACACCGCGACAGCGAAAGTCAGGCCAGCCGATGATCGACATAAACAACTTCGACGCCATCGAGATCTCACTCGCCTCCTCCAAGCAGATCCGCAGCTGGAGTTCGGGCGAGGTGACCAAGCCCGAGACGATCAACTACAGGACGCTCAAGCCAGAGAAGGACGGCCTCTTCTGCGAGCGCATCTTCGGCCCGACCAAGGACTGGGAGTGCTACTGCGGCAAGTACAAGCGCGTCCGCTACAAGGGCATCGTGTGCGAGCGCTGCGGCGTGGAGGTCACCCGCTCGAAGGTCAGGCGCGAGCGCATGGGTCACGTCGACCTTGCTGCGCCGGTCTCGCACATCTGGTTCTTCAAGGGCGTGCCCTCGCGCATCGGCTATCTGCTCGACATGGCGCCCAAGGAACTTGAGAAGGTTCTGTACTTCGCGGCCTCGATCGTCACCTGGGTGGACGAGGAGGCGCGTGCCAAGGACCTGGACACGCTCGAGGTCGAGGTCAACAAGGTCCTGGACGGCTATGCCGCCGAGCGTGAGACCCGCGTCCTGGAGCTGCGCGAGTCCTTGCAGCGCCGCGAGAAGTACCTGCAGAATGGCAAGCAGACCAACTTCAACGACGAAGACCATCTGTGGGCTGACTCTCTCGATGTGAACCTCCAGAAGATCTCCGACGAGGAGCGCGAGAAACTCGTCAAGGAGCTGAGCAAGACCTTCGAGGCCGACATCGCCGACACCGAGGCTTACATCGAGGACGCCGCCGAGCGCATGCGCCAGGTGTGGGAGCTGTTCAAGACGATGGAGCCCAAGCAGATCGAGCACGACGAGACGACCTTCCGTGAGCTCAAGGAGCGCTTCGGCTCGCCCTACGGCTTCGGCGAGTACTTTCGGGGCGGGATGGGCGCCGAGTCCGTCAGGGATCTGCTCGAGCAGGTCGACCTGCAAGCCGAAAGAGTCGAACTCGAGGATCAGGTCAAGACCGCCAAGGGCCAGAAGCAGGCGCGCGCAGTGAAGCGTCTGAAGGTGGTGAGCGCTTTCATTCAGTCGGGCAACAAGCCCGAGCAGATGGTGCTCGACGCCGTTCCCGTGATCCCGCCCGAGCTGCGCCCGATGGTCCAGCTCGACGGTGGGCGCTTCGCGACCTCCGACCTCAACGACCTCTACCGCAGGGTCATCAATCGCAACAACCGGCTCAAGCGCCTGCTCGATCTCGGCGCGCCCGAGATCATCGTCAACAACGAGAAGCGCATGTTGCAGGAGGCCGTCGACGCCCTGTTCGACAACGGCCGTCGCGGACGTCCGGTCACCGGCCCGGGCAACCGCCCTCTGAAGTCTTTGTCGGACATGCTCAAGGGCAAGCAGGGCCGCTTCAGGCAGAACCTGCTCGGCAAGCGCGTCGACTACTCCGGGCGCTCGGTGATCGTGGCCGGCCCGTACCTGAAGCTGCACCAGTGCGGCCTGCCCAAGATCATGGCGCTCGAGCTGTTCAAGCCGTTCATCATGGCCAGGCTGGTCGAGCGCAAGTCCGCCCAGAACATCAAGGCGGCCAAGAAGATGGTCGACTCCATGATCGGCGAGGTCTGGGACGTGCTCGAGGAGGTCATCCACGAGCACCCCGTCCTGCTCAACAGGGCGCCCACCCTGCACAGGCTCGGCATCCAGGCGTTCGAGCCGCTGCTGGTCGAGGGCAAGGCGATCCAGGTACATCCTCTGGTCTGCCACGCCTTCAACGCCGACTTCGACGGCGATCAGATGGCCGTGCACCTGCCGCTCTCGGCGGAGGCCCAGGCGGAGGCGAGGATCCTGATGCTCTCCTCCAACAACATCCTCTCGCCGGCCCACGGCGCGCCGTTGGCCACACCGACCCAGGACATGATCCTGGGCGCGTATTACCTGACCTACGGTCCCGAGGCCGAGGAGCTGGTCGCCAAGCGCGAGCTGTTGACCTCCGGCAAGTGGCCGACCAGCGAGACGCGCCCGCACGTCTTCAGGACCGCGCAGGAGGCTGAGCTGTCCTACGAGGCCGGCGTCGTCTCGCTGCACGATCTTGCCGAGTTCCGGCCGTTCGGCCGCGAGGGCGGACACGTGCTGAGCACGGTCGGGCGGATCATCTACAACGACCGCATCGAGCGCGCGCTCGCGGAGGCGCTGGGCGACTCCTTCGATCCCGCCAAGTACGTGTTCGTGAACCAGTCGATGAAGAAGCGCGACACGACCAGGCTGATCGACGCGCTCGTCCAGACCTACGGCGCGAGCACGATCTCGCTCGTGCTCGACGCCTTCAAGGACCTCGGCTTCAAGTACGCAACCCAGGCCGGGATCACGATCTCCAAGAACGACGTCGTCGTGCCGCCCCAGAAGCAGCAGATCCTCGACAAGTACGACGAGCTGGTCGGCGAGATCTCAGAGCAGTACGACATGGGACTGATCACCCAGGAGGAGCGTCACGAGGCGGTCGTCGAGAAGTGGAACGCGGCGACCGACGAGGTCGCCGATGCGATGATCGAAAACCTCGACACCCTGAACCCCATCTTCATGATGGCCAACTCCGGCGCGCGCGGTTCGTTCAAGCAGATCCGCCAGCTCGCCGGGATGCGCGGCCTGATGGCCAACCCGAAGGGCGAAATCATCGAGCGCCCGATCAAGGCCAACTTCGTCGAGGGGCTGTCGGTGCTCGAGTACTTCATCTCCACCCACGGCGCTCGAAAGGGCCTGGCCGACACGGCGCTCAGGACAGCCGACTCCGGCTACCTGACCCGGCGCCTGGTCGACGTTGCCCAGGACGTGATCATCAGGGCGGCCGACTGCGGCACCGAGGAGTACATAGAGATGGCCGCCTGGGCCGAGAGCGGAGACCCCAACGAGGGCCTCGTCGGGCGCATCGCCGCCCAGCCGATCACGACCAAGCGCGGCCGGATGCTGGTCGAGCAGGGCGCTGAGATCGGCCTGGCCGAGCTCGACGAGATCGTGCAAGCCTTCGCCGACGACCACGCCAAGGGTGTGACCGTGACCGTGCCCGTGCGCTCGGTGCTCAAGTGCAAGGCTCCCAGCGGGGTCTGCCAGGCCTGCTACGGCCGCGCGATGGCCACCGGCGCGCTCGCGCAGATCGGCGACGCGGTCGGCAT
>DATJWI010000097.1:0-15710 GCA_035501375.1 Solirubrobacteraceae bacterium | reverse complement strand
TCGTCGAGCACGTACAGCTTCTTGACGCCGAGATCTTTCAGCAGACGGACCTGGGCCTGAGCCTGCTTCGGGTCGCCCGGTTGCAGGCGCGCGAAGTTGCGTTTGCCGGTCAAATAGAAGCGCGCCGGCTCGTCCTGGCCGGCGTCGAGCGAAGAGGTAAGGCCCACGTATGGGCTGGCGGGGCTCACCTGCAGGATGCCGGCGGCGTTGATCAGCGGCAGCGAGATCGCGGTCGCCGCGGAGTCGTAGTCGCCCAGATAGGCGATCGTCGTCGGATCGTCGGCGGCTGTCTTGGCGTCGGCGGCGGTCACACCCGGGTCCCATTGGCCGCTCGTCGGGTTGGAGTCGTCCTGGGATGCATAGCTGACGGTGAACGGCCCCACGCGCCCACCAACGTCGTGCAGCGCGAGCTTCTCGCCGTCGACGATCTGCCGGGAGATGCCCGCCGATGGGCCCTGCAAGGGCAGGCTCGAATAGATCGTCAGCTGGTTGCTGAGCGTAGACGCCGCACCGGAGACTCCACCGCAACCAGACGCGGCTACCACCAGGCCCGCGGTGGCGGCGAGCGCGGACAACGCGCCCGCGGCTTGCCAGAACCGCCCGGCAGGCACCGGCGCTCTCAGCTGCGGCGTCCGGGCAGGTAGCCGGAGAGGATCTTGACGGTCGCGCCGATCACGATGATCACGGTCGCGAGCATGAACGCGTCAAAGCCCTTGGCGCCAAGCGCCCAGAGCACGATCCAGACAACCAGGCCGGCGGTTACGGTGAGGACCAGTCCCATGGCGCGCCATCCTATCGGAGGAGCCAGCCAGACGAGGCGGTCAGAGAGCCAGCGAGCCTGCGAGCTCGGCCACGACGGCCCCGACCGCCGCCGCCGGATGTTCGGGCTCCTCGCCGGCGGCGCGCACCAGGCGCGTGCCTACGATCACCCCGTCCGCGCCCGCGTCGGCCGCCATTCTGGCCTGCTCGCCAGTGCCGATGCCGAACCCGAGCGCCACCGGAACCTCGGTGCTCGCCTTCGCCGGGGCCACGATCTCCGCGTAGCGCTCGGCCAGCGTATCCCCCGCGCGCTCGCCGGTCGTCCCGACAACCGAGACCGCGTAAAGGAAACCCTTCGCCTTGGCGCCGATCGCCGCCATTCGCTCCGGCGTCGTCGTCGGCGCGATCAAAGGCACGAGCGCGAGGCCGTACTCCGAGCACGCAGCCGCGATCTCCGCGGACTCCTCGAACGGCAGATCCGGAACGATCAGCCCGCAGGCCCCCGTCTGGGCCAGCCTCGCCACGAACGCCCGGGCGCCGGGGGCGAGCACCATGTTGACGTAGCACATCAAAACGACCGGCACCTCGCGCGCGAGGCTCCTTGCCACCTCCAGCACACCGGCCACATTCGCGCCGGCGGCGAGCGCCTCGGTGCCGGCGGCGTGGATCACGGGGCCGTCCGCCAACGGGTCCGAGTAGGGCATTCCCAGCTCGATCAGGTCCGCGCCCCCCTGGATACAGGCTCGGCCGATCTCGAGCGATCGCTCGAGCGTCGGGTAGCCGCCCATCAGGTAAGGCATCAGCGCGGCCCGCTTGCCAGAGCCCGCGAACGCCTCGGCGATCCGCTCGGTGCCGCTCAGCAATTGCGTGCTCATGCGTCGCCGTCCGGCGTTGCCGCCAGAACCTCGGCCAGATCCTTGTCGCCGCGCCCGGACAGGCATACGAGGTCAAGCTCGCCGTCGTCTTGGGCGAGCGTCCACGCCAGCGCGTGCGCGCTCTCCAAGGCCGGGATGATCCCTTCAAGGCGCGTCAAAGTCCTGAACGCAGCCAACGCGTCGGCGTCGGTGACGGCCACATAGCGCGCCCGACCGCTGTCGCGCAGCTGCGCATGTTGAGGCCCCGCCCCCGGATAGTCCAGGCCGGCCGAGATCGAGTGTGCTGAAAGGATCTGGCCCTCCTCGTCCTGCATGATCGCCGACAGCGAGCCGTGCAGCACGCCGGCACGACCGCCAACGGTCAAGGGAGCGCCGTGGCGAGGCGTGTCGATTCCCTCTCCGCCGGCCTCGACGCCGACGAGCGCCACCTCGGCGTCCTCGAGGAACGCCGTGAACGTGCCGATCGAGTTCGAGCCGCCGCCCACGCACGCGATCACGCGCCCTGGCAGCCGGCCCTCGTGCTCGAGGATCTGGGCTCGGGCCTCGTCGCCGATCGTCCGCTGCAGATCTCTGACGAGCGCCGGGTAGGGCGCCGGACCGACGGCCGAGCCGATCACGTAGTGAGTGTCGCCGACGTTCTCGACCCAGTCCCTGATCGCCGCCGAGGTCGCCTCCTTGAGTGTCCTGGCGCCGGCGTCGACCGGTACGACACGCGCCCCGAGCAGCTCCATGCGCTGCACGTTCGGTCGCTGGCGTCTGGTGTCCTCGACGCCCATGTACACGACGCACTCCAAGTCGAGCAGCGCACATACGGTCGCCGTCGCCACACCATGCTGGCCCGCACCGGTCTCCGCGATGATCCTGCGCTTGCCCATACGCTTGGCCAGGAGCGCCTGGCCGAGCGCATTGTTGAGCTTGTGCGAGCCGGTGTGGTTCAGGTCCTCACGCTTCAGATAGACGGTCCGCCCCAGGCGCTCCGACAGCCGCCGCGCCCGGTACAGCGGCGTCGGGCGACCGGCGTATTCGCCGAGCAGCCTCTGCAGCTGGTCGCGATAGGCCGGGTCCGAGCGTGCCGCGAACCATTCGCGCTCGAGTTCTTCGAGGGCCGGCATCAAGGTCTCGGGCACATATTGGCCGCCGTAGGGCCCGAAGCGATGCTCGACGAGCGCTCCCTGCGCGCCGGAAACAGTCGCGCCATTGCCCGTCACGTCGCTGCCGGTCGCGCCGGCGCCGGCCGTCCTGTCTGGGCCTGTCATGCCGGGATGGCCGCGGCGTCGGATTCGGCGGGCTCGCCCGAGGATGCGACGGCTCGAAAGAAGGCCCTTAGCTTGGCCTCGTCCTTGTGCCCCGGGGCGCGCTCGGTGCCGCTGGCGCTGTCGACCGCGAAAGGCCTGACCCTGGCGATCGCCTCGCCGACGTTCTCGGCGCCGAGACCACCGCTGAGGATCAGCGGCGTGCCCGAGCGTCTGCCCGCCAAGAGCTCCCAGTCGAAGGTCTCGCCTGTTCCTCCACGCAGGCGCTTGGCTTCGCGTGAGCGCGCCTTGGCGTCTGCGAGATGAAAGTCGACGTGATAGCGCCCCAATTGGCGCACGTCACCCGCGCCCGCGATCTGGATCGCCTTGATCGCCTTCGTGCCCGTGCGCCTGGCGGCCTCGACGCAGAACGTAGGACCCTCGTCGCCGTGCAATTGGATCAGGCTCAGCCCGAGATCCTGCACATGGTGCTCGATCTCCTCGAACGTGGCGTTTACGAACACGCCGCACAGCTCGATCTCGCGGCGGTCGAGGGCCGCGGCGATACGCTGGGCCTGCTCGACCGAGCAGCGCCGCGGACTGGGCTCATAGAAGACCATGCCGACCGCCCACGCCCCCAGCTCGGCCGCCAGTTCGGCGTCGGCGACATCGGTGACACCACAGATCTTGACACGCGTCTCAGACATGCCCCAACGGTAGCGTGCGACCCCGGGAGCAGGCGATTCGGCGGTCCGGGCTAGCCTTCGGGCGTGGTCGCGTTCGGCACCGAGTTCGGGCGACTGCCGAGCGTGGCCGTGACCGTCTTGTGTTCCCAGCCGCCTTTGCCGTTCGGGCGCAGCAGACCGATCGAGATCGTCTGGCCCGGCTTCTTGGTTTCGATGTCGCTGGCCAGTTCTTCGGAACTCTTGACCGCCTTGCCGTCGATCGAGACGATGATGTCGCCGCCGACCGCGATCTGGCCGTTTTCGGTGGTCGCCGTGCCGCCTTTGATGCCGGCCTTTTCGGCGGCTGTGCCCTTCTGCACGCTCTGAACGAGCACGCCGCTCCTGACCGGCAGGTTCAAAGCCGAGAGCGAGCCGTCGATCGTCAGGGAGACCAGGCCCAGGTATGCGCCGCGCACGGTGCCGCCCTTCTCCAGCTGTGAGAGCTCGGACTTGGCCAGGTCGATCGGCACTGCGAAGCCGATGCCGACGCTGCCACCACCCGAGCCGCCCGTCTCGATCTGCGAGTTGATGCCGATCACTTCGCCCTTGGCGTTGAGCAGCGGACCGCCCGAGTTGCCCGGATTGATCGGGGCGTCGGTCTGAAGCACGTTGTCGATCGTGAAGCCGTTCGGTGCGGTGATCGTGCGCTGCAAGGCCGATATCACTCCCGTCGTGAGCGTCCGTTCGAGATCGAACGGGTTGCCGATCGCCAGGACCGGATCGCCGACCTGCACGATGCTGGAGCTGCCCAGCGTAAGCGGGTGCAGCGTAAGCCCGTCGGTCGGGATCCTAAGGATCGCCAAATCGTGGGAAGGATCCTTGCCGATCACCTTCGCTTCGACGTTCTTGCCCTTTTCGAAGCTGACCTGGACCTTGACCGCGTTCTCGACGACGTGGTAGTTGGTCAGGATCGTGCCGTTGTTGTCGATCACGATGCCCGAGCCGGTCGCCTGGCCCTGACGCTGGGTTTCGCCGCCGCCGAAAAGGTTGAACGGCGACGATTCGCCCTGCTCGACGACCGTCGAGGTCACGAACGCCACGCCGGGAGCGTCGCGCACGTAGATGTCGTGCGGCGTCAGGCCGCTGCTCGTATGCGACGCGTTCGACGGCGCGATCGGAGCGGCGGCCGCCTGGATCGTCGTGATCGTTTTGGTCGAAGAACCGAGATCGCCCGCGGCGGCGATCGCGATGGCGACGACGGCGCCGCCCACCAGGGCGGCTACGAACGGGATTGCGAATGACTTTGTTGAGCGATTCATCTCTTATCCAGACCTGTGTCTTGGCGGTCGGGTTCGATCTCGGCGACCATCAAGAGAACAGCATGGCGACGGGCCATGAAGAACATCTAAAGCGAAGCATCTGTCTTGCTAAAACCTCTTGCGCGTACCCACGACACCCCTTTGGATGCCCCGGACCCTGACGGGCGGCGCTCCCGCCACCAGCTCATGCTCGGCGGGCGACGGCTTGGGCAGAATAGGCGCTGAAGGCCCGCAGCGCCTGCTCGGGATCCTCGGCGCGCATCAGCGACTCGCCGACCAGCACCGCCGCTGCCCCGGCCTCCCGCAGGCGCACCAGCTGCTCGGGCGATGCGATGCCCGACTCCGATACGACCGGCACCCCCGCCGGCACTTCTCTCAGCAGCGCGAACGTACGCTCCAAGTCGACGCTGAAGTCGCGCAGGTCTCGATTGTTGATCCCGATCAGCTCAGCATCCGCGGCGAGCGCGACATCGAGCTCCGCTGCGTCATGCACCTCGACAAGCACGTCGAGGCCCAGTGCGCGCGCTTGCGCCCCGAGCGCCTCCAGCTCCGCCGCCTCGAGCGCGGCGACGATCAAGAGGACCGCGGCCGCCCCAGCCAGCCTGGCCTCATAAAGCTGATAGGGGTCGACTACGAAGTCCTTGCGCAGCAGCGGCAGACCGCACGCTTCGCGCGCCGCGCCCAGATCGCGCAGCGAGCCTTCGAAGTTCGGGCCCTCGGTTAGAACCGATATCGCGCTCGCGCCGCCGCGCTCGTACGCGCGCACAATCGCCGCCACGTCCGCCCGCTCGCGCAGCCGGCCGGCCGACGGCGAGCGCCGCTTGAACTCGGCGACGATCGCAATCTCCGGCCCGCCAGCGAGCGCAGCCCGAAAGGTCCGTTCAGGCTGTGGGGCCGCGAGCGCCCGCGAGCGCAGCTCAGCTTCAGACATTTCCGCCTTACGCCGTTCGAGCTCCAGGCGCGTGCTCGCCAGGATCCCTTCCAACACGTTCGGCATCGTGCTCATCGCGCGCTCGCCTTGGCGCCGTCAGAGCGCCTAACGAAATGTGGGTGCAGCTGGGACGTTCTAGGGTCGAGTGGAGCAAGGACGCAGGCGCGAAGGCTTGGTGGTGCCAAATCGAGCGCTGAGGACGCGGCTCCGCGAAGACCATCGGGCGTATCCAGACGTGCGCACATTTGTTAGGCGCTCTCCGGGGCGTGCCTGGCGCTGGCCGCCACGAACCGCGCCAGCGCGTCTGCCGCCCGTCCGTCCGCCATTGCCTCGCGGGCGGCCACCACGCCCTCGGCGATCGACTCGGCCACACCCGCCGCATAGATCGCCGCGCCGGCGTTGATCGCGGCCAGCTCGGCCGCCGCCCCCCCCTCGCCGCCCAAAATCGCTTCGGTCACCCGCGCGTTCTCCTCCGGACTGCCTCCCGCCAAGACCTTGCCGTCGCCCGACACCGCGTCGAGCGCTTGGACACCGACCTCGGCCGGCGTCAGCGTGTAACGCGTGAAGGTCTCGCCAGCCCCGCAATTGACCTCAATAATTTTGGTTGCCGCGCCGATCGAAATCTCATCGAGGCCGTCCTCGCCGCAGACGACCAGCGCCCTCCTCGCGCCCAGGCGCGCCAGCGCCCCCGCGACCGTCTCCTGAAACGCCGGGTCCGACACGCCGATCAGCTGGCGCGGCGCGCCAGCCGGATTGGTCAGCGGACCCAAGAAGTTGAAAACCGTCCGCACCGCCAGCTCGCGCCGGACCGGTACGACATAGCGCGTGGCCTGGTGGTGGGCCGGAGCGAACATGAAGCCGAACCCAGCCTCCTCGATACAAGCGGCCACGCCCTCGGGGGCCAAGTCGATGCGCGCGCCAAGCGCCTCCAGCACGTCGGCCGAACCCGACCGGCTCGTCGCCGAGCGATTGCCGTGCTTGGCCACCCCACAGCCGGCGCCCGCCGCGATCAGCGCTGCGGTGGTGGACACGTTGAACGTGCTGCCTCCGCCCCCGGTGCCGGCTGTGTCGAGCAGATCCTCGCGCGCGACCGGCACAGGCGTCGCGAGCGTGCGCATCGTGCGCGCCAAGCCCGTCAGCTCCTCGACGGTCTCGCCCTTGGTTCGCAGCGCGATCAAGAATCCCGCTATCTGCGTCTCAGAGACCTCCCCGTGCATGATCTCGTCGAGCACTTCGGCGGTCTCATCCGCGCTCAGGTCCCGCCTCTGGGCGAGAGCGTCGATCGCGCGTGTCAAGGTCGCGTTCGGCATCGACCTCAGCCGGCCTCGGCGGCGACGGGCCTGGCCTGGGCCTGGAAGCTTCTTGGCGATCCAGTCGCGCTCGGTCGATCGCCGTTGCCTGTGCCTCTGTACAAGAAGTTCGCCAGCAGCTCGCGGCCCTGTTCGGTCAGGACCGACTCCGGGTGAAACTGCACCCCCTCCCCAGGCAGATCGCGGTGGCGCAGCGCCATCAACACCCCACCTCCGCTCGCGGACTGCTCCAAGCAGTCCGGCAATCGCGGATCCACGACCAGCGAGTGGTAACGCCCGACAGTCAACGGCTTGGCCAGGCCCTCGAAGATCGTCCGACCGTCGTGCTCGATCGTCGTCGCCTTGCCGTGCACCGGCGTGTTCAAGACGACCCTGCCCCCGAACGCCTGTGCCAACGCCTGATGGCCTAGACAAACCCCCAACGTCGGCACGCCCGCCTCCGGGAAACGCCTGGCCGCCTCCAGCGAAATCCCCGCCTCGTCGGGCGTGCACGGGCCGGGCGAGATCACGCAGCGCTCGTACCCTCCGCCCAGCAGTTCGTCGACCGTCGCGCGGTCGTTGCGAACGGTGACCACTCCGGCGCCCAGCTCACCCAGGTACTGGACCAGGTTGTAGGTAAAAGAGTCGTAGTTGTCGATCACCAGGACCTTCATCGCTTACGGCCACTCCGGCTGCTCGACGGCCAGCTCGATCGCCGCCAGGACCGCCTTCGCCTTGGCCTTGGACTCCGCCAGCTCGTATGCGGGCTTGGCGTCGGCGACGGTCCCGCCGCCGGCCTGCACGTGCGCGTAGCCGTCCTTGACGACGACCGTCCTGATGTGGATGCAGGTGTCCATCTCGCCTCCATACGACAGGTAGCCGATCGCGCCGCCATAGCCTCCCCTCTTGATCGGCTCGAGCTCGTCGATGATCTGCATCGCCCTTACCTTCGGCGCTCCCGAAAGCGTCCCCGCGGGCAGGACCGAACGCAGCGCGTCCATCGCGCTGACACCCTCCCGCAACAGGCCTGTCACCGAAGAGACGATGTGCATCACGTGGGAGTAGGTCTCGACGGCCATGAACGTCTCGACCTCGACCGTCCCCGGCTCGCACACGCGGCCCAGGTCGTTGCGTCCAAGATCGACGAGCATCACGTGCTCGGCCCGCTCCTTCTCGTCCTCCAGCAGCTCGGCCGCGATCCGCTCGTCCTCGGCGACGTTCGCCCCACGCGGGCGCGTGCCCGCGATCGGTCTCGTGCTGACCTGCATCCGCCCGTCCTCGCGTCCGGCCGAGCCGACCGTCAAGAGCGGCTCCGGGCTCGCGCCTGCGATTTGGAAATCGCCGAAGTCCAAGTAGTACATGTACGGGCTCGGATTCACGGCCCTCAGACCTCTGTAGATCGAGAACGCGTGGACCGGCGTCGGCGCGGACCAGCGCTGCGAGGGCACGACCTGGAAGGCGTCGCCGGCATAGATGTACTTCACGATCCGCTCGACCATGCCTTCGAACTCGGACTCTTCCATGTTGGAGCTGAACTCCGGCATCGACCTGTTGCGCTGGCCGCCGGCCGAGGGCGGCACCGGGCCGGCCAGTGCGCAACGGATCTCTTCGATCGTCGACCTCGCTCGCGCCAGCCCGTCCTCAGGGCTCGGATCGCGCTCCTCCTCGGCGTTGACCAGGATCGTGATCGTGTGCTTGAGATGGTCGAACACAACCAGCGCGTCGGTCAGCATCAGCGCCATGTCCGGCAGCCCGATCGTGTCCTTCGCTGGCTCTCCGAGCGGCTCGACGGTGCGCACCAGGTCATACCCGAAGAAGCCGACCGCGCCGCCCGTGAACGGGGGCCCGTCGCTCGTAGGAGCCTTCGATCGGTGCCCGTCCGCGCCCGCCCGCACGCCCGCGGGCACGCTCAGCCCCTCGCAGGTCGCCTCGCCGATGGCCGTGTCGGTCAGCGGCGCCTGCCGGTAGCGGGAGACGCGCTCGGCCGCCAGCGCATACGGGTCGCCGCCGTCGGCCAGCGACCACCGTAAGACGTCTCTGGGCTTTATGCCTATGAACGACCAGCGCCCTACGCGCTGGCCCTGGTCGGCCGACTCCAACAGGAAGCTCGGCTCATCCGGCGCCAGCGCCCTCAACTTCAGGAACGCCGAAACCGGCGTCTCGCAGTCGGCGATGAACGTTTCGCAGACCGGGATCAGGTTGTGGCGCGCCGTTCGGTCAGCGACTACGGCCATCGAGCACCCGCTCAACATCGGCGAGCACGCGCCCGCGCCCATAGATCAAGACAAGCAGGTGATACAGCAGGTCGGCCGCCTCTTCGTCGACGCGCTCGTCGGACTCCTCGCGCGCCGCGCGCGCCACCTCCTCGGCCTCCTCGCGCACCTTCGCGCCCGCCAGCTCCCGATCGTCGAGCAGCCTGACCGTGTACGAGCCTCCCGGCCGATCGCTCGCGCGCGCCGCGATCGTGCGCTCCAGCCCCGGCAACACCTCATGCGGCGAGACCGGCTCCAGCCGGCCCCTGTGAAAGCAGGTGCGCTCGCCCGTGTGGCAGGCCGGGCCGGCCGGCGCCACCAACGCCAGCAGCGTGTCGCCGTCGCAGTCCAAGCGCAACGCCTTGACCAGCTGCACGTTGCCGCTCGTTTCGCCCTTGTGCCACAGCTGTTTGCGCGATCTGCTGTACAGGTGCAGCTCGCCCGTCGCCCTGGTCCGCTCCAGCGCTTCGGCGTTCATGTAGGCCAGCGTCAGGACCTCGCCCGTGTCGTGGTCCTGCACCACACAGGGCACCAGTCCGTGCTCGTCGTAGACGATCTCGGCGTCGACCTCTTCCGGCGTCTGTCTTGTTGGCGAGGCGCTCACTTGTGGGATTGTAGGTCCCATGACACGACGCTCACCGACAGCTCTCTCGGTATTCGACCGCAAGCTGGTCGTGGTCACCGGCAAGGGCGGTGTCGGCAAGAGCACGATCGCCGCCGCCATCGGTCTCTCAGCCGCAGCCCGGGGCCTGCGCACAATCGTGGTCGAGCTCGGCGACCAGAGCCACCTGCCGGCTTTGCTCGACCGCGCGCGGACCCTACCGGGTCAGGTCCAGGCCCGGCCTGGCGAGGAGATCGAGTTGGCCGAGAACCTGTCCGGCGTCACGATCGACCAGGACCGCGCCATGCTCGAGTGGCTACAGGCGCTCGGCGGGCGCGTGCCCGGTCGCGTGCTGGCGGGCAGCTCCTCTTTCCAGTACTTCGCCGCCGCCGCCCCAGGCGCGCGCGAGCTGGTGAGCCTGGTCAAGGTATGGGAGCTCACCTCCGCCAAGCGCTGGCGCAAGCGCTCCCGGCAGTACGACCTCGTCGTGCTCGACGCCCCCGCCACCGGCCATGCCCTTGGCCTCCTGCAGGCCCCCCAAACGTTCGGCGCGATCGCCAGGGTCGGCCCGATCTTTGGCCAGGCCGAGCACGTCCGCAAGCTGTTGCAAGACGACACCACGACCGCCTATGTCGCGGTCGCTCTTGCGACCGAGATGGCGACCGGCGAGACGATCGACCTGCGCGACAGCCTCCGCTCCCAGCTCGGCGTCGAGCTGAGCTGGGCCATCGTCAACTCCGTCCTGCCGGCCCGCCGCTTCAGCGCAGCCGAGATCGACCGGCTCGGTCGCATTGCCATTGCTTCAGACGGGGCGGCAGACCGCGACGAGGCGACGCGGCGCGCGGCCGTGGTTGCCGCAACGGGCGTTCACGCACGCGCCCGCGCCCAGCAAAAACAGATAGCTCGGCTCCGCCGCCAGGGTCTGCCCGTCCTTACCGTTCCGTTTGTGTTCGCCCCCGAACTTGAACCTGACGACGTGCTGCGCATCGGGCGCCACCTGACCGGCGGAGGGCGCGCCCGGGAAGGCGACTAGGCCGAGGCGATCCGATAGCGGCGCGTCGCCGGATCGCGTTCGATCAGACCGACGGCCAACAGCGTTGTGACGTAGCGGTGCGTGGTGCTGGTGTTCATGTCCAGCATCCGTGCCAGCTCGGCGATGCCCAGATAGCCGCCGTCGACCGGAAAGCACGAGAGCACCAAGAGGCCCGCCAGCAGCGAGCGCGAGAGCCTGCGATCGTCCATCTGCTCGGGATACGCGTCGGAGTCGACCGACAGCGTCCATTCGGGCGAACGCAGCGCGGTCAGCAAGATCGACATCGTCCCGCCCGAGCCCGCGCCGCGCACAACCTGGTCGACCTGCGATTTGGACAGCTCGATCGTGATCTTCTCCTCGCCCGCCGTCCCGCTCCGCTCCTCATGGGAGACCAGGTTCCCGTTCGCGGGCGCAAGGCCCTGCCGGCGCTTGGCAGGCCGCCCTGCGCCGGCTCGCCCACCGGCACCGGCACGCCTGCCACGTAGTTGAGTTGTGCCGTCTGCCTGCATCGTGTTCATGAGCATGTCGAAAAAGGCTGACCCTGCCAAGGCCTCACTGAATATTCAGTTCTGAATAGTCTGGACACCGTGGTCTCAGCACGCTCGCAGCCGGCGCCTCTGGCGCGAGGGCTGTGGCTCGGCGGCGCGCAGGCGCTCGAGCTGCACACGAGCGGCTTGCAGCCATTCGATGCGTGCGCTCCAGAACGAGACCTCGGCCTCGTCGGCGAGCCCCCGCATCAGACGCGACCACTCGTCGGGCGTACCCGCCCGACGCTCGGCGCTCAACCGTCGCAGATCCTGAAGGCGCCCAAGACAGGCAAGCTCCTGGCCATAGACCATGTCGATCAGGCGGGGCACATCGCTGGGACGGCAAAGCGCGATCTTCATCTGCAGGTCGTCGCGCAGCGGCGGCGTCGGCGTCGAAGCGAACATCCAGCATTCGAAGTGCTCGACACCGCTGGGCGTGGCCTCGTAGATAGTGCGCGGCGCCGCCCGCTTGGCGGAGCCAGAGCCGAGCTGACCGGCGCTGCGCACGAGATCGTCGCGCATCAAATGGTCGAGCGCCGAATAAACCCCGGAGGGCGCAAAACCCGAGGCCCCGAACCGGTCCTCCAGGCGCTGCGCCAGCTGGTAGCCGTAGTCGGGACGCTCGATCACGAGGCCCAAGACCGCGTGCTTAGCAGACATTGGTCAGCTTCCTCATACTCGCCAGAAGATCATCGTTAGGAATACCCAAAAGGTACTCGATCCCGAGGCGCATTGCATCTCATCGATGGAATCAGTCAGACCAACCGACCACAACCTCAGGTGATACCAAGGCGATCCAACAACCCTTCGTCCGTGCGCCAGTCCTTACGTACGCGCACCGAAAGCTCGAGATGCACCTGACCATCCAGCTCGCGTTCGAGCTCGGCGCGGGCCGCGGTTCCAATCGCCTTGATCATGCGACCCCGAGCGCCGACCACGATTCCCCGCTGCGAAGCGCTCTCGACCCAGATCAGAGCCCGCACGCGGACGAGACCCTCACGTCCGCGTTCGATCTCCTCGATGACCACCTCGACGGCGTGTGGCACCTCCTGGCGCGTACGCCTGATCGCCGCCTCGCGAATCAACTCGGCCAGCAGCACCGTCAACGGCTGATCCGAGCGCTCGTCGGCCTCGAACAGAAATGGACCATCTGGCATCAGGCCGTGCAGATGCTCGACGAGCGCGGCCATCCCCGTGCCAGCGCGCGCAGACACCGGAAAGACCTCGCAATCGAGCCCGAGCTCGTCCGTCTGCGCCAAGACCGCGACCGTGCCAGAGCGATCCAGCCGATCCACCTTGTTGACCGCAATCGCCACTGGCAACCCCGATCGGGCAAGCTCGCCGGCGATGAAGCGATCGCCCGGTCCCACCCCCTGGTCGCCCGCGAGGACCAAGAGAGCCGCGTCAGACCCCTCGAGCTCGCGCTGCACGCGCCCCGCCATCCGCTCGGTCAGCGTGTCGCGGGGGCGCTGAACCCCGGGCAGATCCACGAGCACGACCTGGCTGTCATCGCCGCGACTGTGGACTCCGCGAATGGCGCGCCGCGTCGTCTGCGGACGATCGGACACAATCGCGACCTTCTCCCCCACCACGGCGTTGACGAGCGTCGACTTGCCCACGTTCGGCCTACCCGCCAGCGCGACGAAACCGCTGCGCGTCACCCGCTCAGCGCCTCCCGCAGGAGGCGCGCCTGTAGCGCGAGCATCTCGCCGTCGTCCGTCTCATGATCCATGCCCAGCAGATGGAGCGCCCCGTGGACGATCGCCTCGCGCAGGTCGCTGGTGTGCTCGGAACAGATCACCACATCGCCAAGCTCGCGCTGAGTGCCGTCTCCCGCGCCGGCGCCGTCGATCGGAAACGAGAGCACGTCCGTCGGCCCCGCTCGGCCCCGATGTTCGGCGTTCAGACTGGCGATGCGCCCAGAGTCCACATACTCGACCGCCAGGTGGCCCTCGTACACGTCGACAGACGCCGCGGCCAACGTACACAGGCGCACCGTCTCCGCAACCGACGGCGCACCGGCAGCACGCCCGAAGACCTCGACGTCGAGCAAGGACCGGACCTCAGGCGCTGCGACGTTCGGCGGGATGTTGGAAGACCTTCGACCGGCCGGGAACCACCTGCTGGGTATGTGCGTCATAAGCCTCGACGATCTGCTGGACAAGCCTGTGTCGGACCACATCCTCACCCCCGAAACGCACGAACTCGACACCCTCGACCGAGCCCAGCACATCACCGACGGCGATCAATCCAGATTGCTGCTCCCTCGGCAGATCGACCTGGGTGACATCGCCTGTTACGACCATACGCGAACCGAAGCCGAGCCTGGTCAAGAACATCTTCATCTGCTCGGGAGTCGTGTTCTGGGCCTCGTCGAGGATCACGAACGAGTCGTTGAGCGTCCGGCCCCGCATGAACGCCAGCGGCGCGATCTCGATCACGCCCCGCTCCAGGTGCTGGGTCACCTTCTCGGGGTCGAGCATGTCGTGCAGGGCGTCGAACAGAGGCCTCAGATACGGGTCGACCTTGGCCATCATGTCGCCCGGCAGGAATCCGAGCCGCTCGCCCGCCTCAACGGCCGGCCTGGTCAAGATGATGCGGTTGACCTCGTGCCTGGAGAGCGCCGCCGCGGCCATCGCCACCGCCAAAAACGTCTTACCGGTCCCCGCCGGGCCGATCCCGAATGTGATCGTGTGCTTGCGGATCGAATCCACGTAGCGCTTCTGATTGACGGTCTTGGGTGCGACCTGCCTTCCGCGATGACTCCAAACGACGTCCTCCAGGACCTGCGCCGGAGACTCGTGCGCGTCGAGCGCGCCCGTCACCGCGGCGATCGTGCCCGGACCGATCTGATGACCCCTGGCGATCAACTCGGACAGCTCGCGCACCAGCTCTTCACCAGATCTGGTGTCCCCCTCCTCACCGTCGAAGGTGATCAGGTTCCCCCTCAAGAAGACCCTGCAGCGCAGATGCTCCTCCAGAGCGCGCAACACCGCGTCCTGACTGCCCGCCAGCTCCGCGGCGACATCGTTGGGTAGCTCGACCTGGGTCCTCATCCGCCGCTGCGCGCCCCGCGCGTCGCGCGATCGCGCTCGATCCCGATCATCCCCCGAGCGCCGCCTTGACCAGGCTCGACACGCGCCCGCCGTCCGCACGACCTTCGACCGCCGCCATCGCCGTGCCCATCGCCCGGCCCATGTCCTTGACGGTCTGCGCTCCGCTCTCACGCACCGCCCGTTCGACCATCTCGCGCAACTCCTCCTCAGAGAGCTCTGCCGGCAGGTAGCCTCCGATCAGCCGCGCTTCGGCCTCCTCACCGTCGGCCAGATCCTCACGGCCCGCCTCTCGATACGCCTTCGCCGCCTCCAGCCTGCGCTTACGCTCGCGCCGCAGCACCGCAAGCTCGTCATCCGAACCTTCCTTTGCAGCCTTCTGCAACTCGGAAAGAACCAGCCGCAGCGCGCCGACCCGCTCGCGTTCACCAGCGCGCATCGCGTCCTTGAGATCCTCTTTGACGGTCTCGTGAATCGCCATACCTTCCCAGGATACGCAGTCATGGTGGAGGTGATGTGTCGATCCCCGAACGGCGAGCTCGCCAACCCCCCTCCTCCACGAACACGAACCGGCTCGACTGGAGGGCGCTTGCGAGCCCGAGCGATTAGGGTGGCGTCCGTGGACGATGCTCTGTATGCCGACGCGCTGGCCCCGTTCCTGGCGGAAACGCAACGCCTGCGCCCGCCTGAAACGGAAGTGATAGATGCGCATACCCACCTCGGCCTGGACGAGGACGGACGCTCACTCGACCTCGAGCAGTTGCTCTCCCAGCTTGATGCCGCGGATGCGCGCCGAGCGTGCGTATTTCCACTGCACGACCCCGAGCGCAGGCCCGCCTACCGTGTTCCCAACGACCGCGTCCTGCGTTGGGCCGAAGAATCCGAAGGCCGGCTTACCCCGTTCTGCCGCCTGGACCCCGCCGAGAACCCGATCGACGAGGGCGAACGCGCGCTGGCGGCCGGGGCGCGCGGCATCAAGCTGCATCCCAGGGCTCAGGACTTCGTGTTCGACGGACCCGAGATGCACGCCATCTTCGCGCTGGCTGACAGTGCCGGCGTACCGATCCTGATCCACGCCGGCCGGGGACTGCCGCCGCTCGCCGACGGCCTCGCAGACCTTGCACTGAGCCATCCCGGCGTCGTCTTGATCCTCGCCCACGGGGCCATCTGCGAC
>DATJWI010000096.1:0-2484 GCA_035501375.1 Solirubrobacteraceae bacterium | reverse complement strand
TGCAGGCAAACGCCGACGTCAGACGGGGCCTCGAACATCCTGGCCGGGACCTGCTGCAGAACACCTTGGCAACCGGGCGCGTGCTCGAGGCGATGCGGGCCGAGCAGGTCAGCCGGATCGCGTTCTCCTCGACGGGATCCGTGTACGGCGAGCCCGAGGTCTTCCCTACTCCCGAGGACGCGCCCTTTCCGGTCCAGACATCGCTGTACGGCGCGTCCAAGCTGGCCGGCGAGGGCCTGATCGAGGCCTATGCGGCCGGCTTCGGCTTCACGGGCTTGATCTTCAGGTTCGTGTCGATCCTCGGCGAGCGCTACACGCACGGCCACGTGTTCGACTTCTATCGGGCCCTGCGACGCGACCCGACGCGCCTGACGGTGCTCGGGGACGGTCGCCAAGAGAAGTCGTATCTGCATGTCGGGGACTGCGTAGCGGCGATGCTCACCGCCGCCGGCCACCACGCCTGTGAGCCGGGCGCGCACATCTACAACCTGGGCACCGACGAAACGATCGTCGTGGACGACTCGGTTCAGATCATCGCCGAGCACCTGGGGTTGAGTCCCGCGATCGAGCGCACCGGCGGACGGCGCGGCTGGACCGGCGACAGCCCGCTGATCAGGCTCGACACGAAGCGCATCCGCGACCTCGGCTGGCAACCAAGGCTTACGATCCCCGAGGGAATCGCGCGAACGTTGGATTGGCTCGAGGCCAACGAGTATGCCTGGCGCGAGCGCCCCACGGAGCTGGCACGATGAGCGTGATCTTCAGCAGAGCGCCCCTGCGGATCTCGCTCGGTGGCGGCGGGACGGACCTGCCGTCCTACTACGAAGCCCACGGCGGCTTCCTGGTGTCGGGCGCGATCGACAAGTACGTGTACATGCTGATGCACACGGCCTTCCAGAGACGCTACCGGATGAAGTACTCGGAGCTAGAGGAGGTCGACGAGGTCGGCGAGATCAGGCACCCGATCCTGCGCGAAACGCTGTTACGCCACTGGCGCGGCAACCCTTTGGAGATCGCCTCGGTGGCCGACGTTCCGGCGGGCACCGGGATGGGCTCCTCGGGCGCCTATACGGTCTGCCTGCTCAAGGGCTTGGCCTATGCCAGGCGCCAGTCGATCACCCCGGAAGGCCTGGCCGAGGCGGCCTGCGAGATCGAGATCGGGGCGCTGAAAGAGCCGGTCGGCAAGCAGGATCCGTACGTGTCGGCCCACGGCGGCATCTGCGCGTACACGTTCAGAGCCGACGGGACGGTCGAGGTGGCGCCGCTGGAACTGGACCAGGAGACGCTGCGGCGCCTGCGCGATCACCTGCTGCTGTTTTACACCGGCGAGGCGAGGGCAGCCGCGGACGTGCTCTCCGACCAGGACACCAGGTCAAGGAGCGGAGACGAGCAGATGCTCGAGAACCTGCACGCCACCAAGGAGCTGGGCCTGCGCAGCCACGAGCTGTTGCAGGACGGCGACCTCGAGGGGTATGCCGAACTGATGCACGAGCACTGGGAACACAAGCGAAAGCGCTCGCCGGGAATGAGCGACGAGCGCATCGACGGCCTCTACAAGCTGGCCCGGCGCAGCGGCGCTATCGGCGGCAAGCTGGTCGGAGCCGGCGGCGGCGGCTTTCTGCTCGTGTACGCGCCAAGGACGGAGGACACCAGACAGGCGATGGCCTCGGCCGGGGCGGACGAGCTGGCCTTCGACTTCGAGTTCGGCGGCGCCTATGCAAGCGAGTACACATGAACGGCCTGAGCATCGGGATCATCGGTTGCGGCCTGATCGGCGCCAAGCGGGCCTCGGCTTTCGGGCCGAAAGACGAGTTGCTCGCCTGCTTCGACCTCGACGAGCAGGCCACCCGCGCCCTGGCCGAGCGCCATCGCGCGAAGGCCTGTAAGAGCGTCGAGGAGCTGCTCGGCACGGCGCCGGACGTCGTGGTCGTGGCGACCGTGCACAACCGTTTGGCCGTACTTGCCGAACAGGCGCTCTTGGCGGGCGCACACGTGCTCGTCGAGAAGCCAGCCGGTATCGGCACGGCCCAGATCGATCGCCTGATCGCAGCTCAGCGCGCCAGCGGGCGCCTGGTCAAGGTCGGCTTCAACCACCGCTTCCACCCCGGGATCGAGCGCGCGGTTGCTGAGGTCCGCTCCGGACGCCATGGCGAGCTCATGCACCTGAGGGGGCGCTACGGCCATGGCGGGCGCCTCGGCTACGAGCGCGAGTGGCGCGCCGACCCGGAGCGCTCCGGCGGCGGCGAGCTGATCGACCAGGGCATGCACCTGCTCGACCTCAGCCACTGGCTTGCGGGGCCTCTGCCACTGCACTCGGCCCTCTTGAGGACCCACTTCTGGGATGTGCCGGTCGAGGACAACGCGGCCCTGATCCTGGGCGAAACGCACTCGCGCGACGCTCCCTGGGCGCTGTTGCACGTGAGCTGGACGGAGTGGAAGAACATGTTTTCACTCGAGATCTATTGCGCCAAAGCGAAGCTCCAG
>DATJWI010000095.1:0-3231 GCA_035501375.1 Solirubrobacteraceae bacterium | reverse complement strand
TGCAGGCAGTACTCCGCCCAAGAAGCCCTTTCGATGGGCCTCGTCAACACGGTCGTGCCGCTCGAGCGTCTCGAAGCGGAGACGGTCCAGTGGTGCGAAGAGATGCTCGCCCTTTCGCCGTTCGCGCTAAGACTCCTGAAGGCCAGCTTCAACGCGGCCGAGGACGGCCTGGCCGGCATCCAGCAGCTCGCGCACGACGCGAACCTCCTGTTCTACGGCAGCGAGGAGGCCCAGGAGGGCAGGAACGCCTACCGTGAGAAGCGCAAGCCCGAGTTCTCGAAGTTTCCGAAGCGCGCGTGAGCACTACAGGAGCTTTGGCTGTGCACGAGCGTCCGAGCACCGTGCGCATCTGGGTCATGGCCGCTCGTACCCGGACGCTGCCGGCGGCGGTCGCGCCCGTTCTGGTCGGCACCTCGCTGGCCCTCGGCGCCGGCATCTTCCATCCGCTCGCTTTCCTGGCGGCGCTGTTGGGCGCCGTCTTCATCCAGGTCGGCACCAATTTGTCAAACGACTACTCCGACGCCCGCCGGGGCGCCGACAGCGAGGACCGGTTGGGACCGGTAAGGGTGACCGCCGGCGGCCTGGTGCCCCCCAAGCAGGTCTTGATCGCCACGTATGCGACCTTCGGCCTGGCGATCCTCTGCGGCGCCTACCTGGTGGCGGTCGCGGGCCCGGAGCTGATCGCGGTCGGCGCCGCCTCGATCCTGGCGGGCATCCTCTATACCGGCGGGCCGAGGCCCTACGGCTATGAGGGCCTCGGCGAGGTCTTCGTGTTCCTTTTCTTCGGCGTCGTCGCCGTCGCCGGCTCCTACTTCGTGCAGGTCCAGGAGCTGCCCTGGCAGGCGTTCGGCTGTGCGGTGCCCGTCGGCCTGCTCGCCAGCGCGATCCTGGTCGTCAACAACGTCAGGGACATCGACACTGACCGGCGCGCCGGCAAGCGCACACTGGCGGTCCGCCTGGGCCGTGAGCGCACGCGTCGGCTGTACACGGCGATGCTCTGTGTCGCGTTCGCCAGCGCGCCCGTCCTGTGGGCGCTCGGCATGTCCGCCTGGCTGTTGCTCAGCTGGCTTGCGATCCCGCTCGCGGCCAGGCTCGTGCAGACCGTGCGCACGCGGGTAGACGGGCCCGCGCTGAACGGAGCTCTCGCGAAGACCGGCCTGCTGCAGATGCTCTTCTGCCTTCTGTTCTCGGCCGGCATCCTGTTGAGCGGCGGGATCTGACATGCAGCTGAGCTGGCGACGCCTGAAGGTGCGCCTGCGCGCACCGCTCGCCACCGCCCACGGCACACTGCACAAGCGCGAGCTGCTGGCGATCACGTTGACCGGTGAGGACGGTTACAGCGGCCACGGCGAGGCGGCGCCGCTCGAGCCCTACGACGGCGTCAGCCTGGACCGTGTTCTCGGCGCCTTCGAACGCTACCGCCAGGTCCTGGCCGACGCCCGCGAGCCGGACGGGGCAGGATTGTTGGAAGCCTGCCGCCGCGCCGACGACACCCCGCAGGCGCTCGCGGCGATCGACATGGCGCTGTGGGACCGCGCCGGACGCCGGGCCGGCATGCCGGTGGCCGAGCTGCTCAGCGACCGGCCGGCCCGGACCGTCACGGTCAATGCGACGATCGCTTCCGGCGACCGCGCCGGCGCCGTCGACGCGGCCTCTCAGGCTGTCAGCGAAGGGTTCCGGTGCGTCAAGCTCAAGGTCGGGATCGGCGACGATGTCGCGCGCGCGTCGGCTGTGCGCGCGACCGTGGGGCCCCAGGTTTCGCTGCGCCTGGACGCCAACGGCGCATGGGGCGTCGAGGAGGCGATCCGGGCGATCGAGACGATGGCGCCGGTCGGACTGGAGCTCGTCGAGGAGCCGGCCCACGGCCTGCGCGCCGTACGCGAGATCCGCGACCGCGTGAGCACCAGGATCGCGATCGACGAGACCGCCGCCGAGCCCGGCGCGCTCGGCGCCGGCGTTGCCGACGCCGTGTGCCTGAAGATCGGCCGTTGCGGCGGCATCTCGGGCCTGCTCGCCGCCGCCACGCTCGTTCGCTCTTCGGGCGCCGAGCCCTACGTCAGTTCGGCCTTCGACGGCCCCATCGGGGTCGCGGCCGCGCTGCACGCCGCCGCCGCCCTGGCCTCGCGCGGGCCGGTTCCGCCGTGCGGGCTGGCCACGCTGCGGCTGTTCGAGGGCTCACTCCAGGACGCCCTGCCCGTCCGCGACGGCCTGATCGCCCTGCCTGGAGGTTCCGGGCTGGGGGTCGAGCCGCTCTAGCGGCGTCTGTGTGGCGCCTGGGAGCACGGCTGCGAGCAGACGCTCTACGAAGTCGGCCGGAGCCGGCTTGCCGAGAATCTCTCCCTGGACGATCGTCGCGCCCATCGCTTGCAAAGCACTCAGCTGGTCGGGCGTCCGCACACCGCGAACGATCACCGGCAGGTCGAGGTCGCGACCGGTGACGAGGATCGTCTCCAGCAGCCAACGGCGGTAGTCGTCGGTGTCCGTCGCGGCGATCGAGCCGCGGTCGACCTTCAAGCAGTCCAGCGGCATCTGTGCCAGGTCGGCGTGCGAGGCGTAGCGGCTACCGAAGTCGTCGAGCGAAATGCGAACGCCGAGGCGGTCGAGCTCGTGCAGTCGCTCCGCGCCCGGGACCAGATCCCCCATCACGGTCGCCTCCGAGACGTCGAGCGTCAGCAGCGACGGGTCGAGTCCCGACAGTTGCAGCGCGCGGCGGACGTCGGTGAGGAATCCCTCCCGGTTCAACTGCTCGGATGAGACCCTCACCGACACCCCGACGCGCCCGCCGCCCCTCTCGGCGCCCTCTCCGACGATGTTCCAGGCCGCGGCGTCGGTACAGGCCCGTTCGAGCTGCCAGCGCCCGAGCGGCACGATCAGACCGGTTTCCCGAGCCAACGCCATGAAGTCGGTGGGCTCGAGCACGCCCCGCTCGGGATGACGCCATCGGATCAGCCCCTGCAGGCCGGCGACCCGGCGTTCGCGCAGGTCGCAGATCGGCTCGTACAGCAGAAACAGCTGACGGTCTTCCATCGCGGCGTTCAGTTCGCTCTCGAGCAGCGCCTGGCCGTCGGTGGTGGCCCTCGTGTTGGCGTTGAACAGCTTGTAGCGGTCCTTGCCCGCCGCCCGGGCCGCCGTCTCGGCGTCACGCAAGAGCTCTGCCGGAGTCTCGTAGCGGCCGAAAGCGATGCCGATGCTGGTGCTCAGCACGAAGCTCGGCCCGAAGCCCTCGAGCTC
>DATJWI010000094.1:0-15111 GCA_035501375.1 Solirubrobacteraceae bacterium | reverse complement strand
CAACGAACGTGTTCGGTAGCGCGACGATCGGCTCGACCGACACGCCGCTGCCTTCGCCGATCATCCACATCAACGTGATGGGCCCTGCCGGCCTGACCCTGGACCTCGAAGGGACCGGGACATGCACCGTGGCGATCCTCGAAAACATGGGTCCGTCAGGCTGTCCGGCGAACTCCAAGGCAGGCTTCGGCGGCGGCCTCGGAGGCTATGAAATCGCACACGAAGCGATCCACGAGGAATATACGCTGGACTTCTTCTTGGCCGACAACAAGCCGGGGCACGTCGAATTGCTGATCTACCTCGACGGCTCGACGCCGGTCTCGATCCAGATGGTCTTCAAGGCGCCGGTGATCAACGAGCCCAAGCCCTACGGGCTCGGTTTCAGCGTCGAAGTGCCCCTGATCAAAGTGCTGCCTGAAGCCTCGGACGCCTCCGCGCTCACCGCCTTCTTTACTGCGGGCGCCAAAAACATCGCCTACTACAAGAAGGTCAAAGGCAAGAAGACGCTGCTCCACGTAAAGGGCATCGTCACCCCGAAGACCTGTCCGCACGGGGGCTGGCCGGCCAAGTCGGAAATCGGCTTCCAGGACGGCTCGACCGTCACGAACAAGATCACGATCCCGTGCCCGAAGAAGTGAGCCCGCGTGGCGGTTCGCCAACACGCGCGACCGCCTTTCGGACACGATCCGTCACGATTTCGAACCCCACGAGGAAGCACGTCCGTAGTAGGCTGACGCCGTGGAAACGATCTTCTCGGTGATCCAGGTCGGGATCTGCGTGGTCCTGGTCTTCCTGATCCTGATGCACTCCGGCAAAGACTCGGGCCTGTCGGGAGCCTTCGGGGTCGGCAGCGGCCAGGGCCCGCTGGGTGGCGGCTCGATGGTCGAGCGCAACCTGAATCGCTGGACGGTCTTCTTTGCGGTGCTGTTCTTCTTGAACGCGTTCCTGTTGCTAGAGCGCCCCTGGGCCTGACCAGAGCTTTGCCGGGCGGCGCTGCGCGTCGTCCTCGGTCAATCCGCGTCCTGCTCCCCCAGTTCGGTCAGCCGGTCGAGGATCGAGAGGGCTTCCGAGCGTAGGGTGGCGTCGACTGTTTCGTAGTCGGCCTGCGAGAGCTTGCCGGTGCGGTAGTCGAGCTCGGCGTCCCGGATCTCGCGGTACTTGACCTCCCGCGCGATGCCCAGGGCCGCGAGCTCATCGTCTCCGTCGGGCTCTGGCGCGCTTCGCGTGGCACGCAACGGCGCGCTGATCACGAGGATCGCGATGCCGAGCAACAGGACGGTAACGATTGCGACCAGCATGTTCACGGCGCGAGCACCTGCGCTGGGATTCGGGGCTCAGACGCGCGCAAGGCCCTGCTCGGCCCCGGCTCCAGGCTGAGCGCTTTCGGCGCGCGCGAGCGCCCGTGCACGTCTGCGCAGCGCCAAGCCGCTGGGCCAGATGGCGATCAGTCCGCCTCCGATGACGATCAGGCCACCGATCCAGATCCACATCACAAGCGGCGAAACGATGAAGTGGAACTGAGCGGGCGGCGGATGCTGCAGGTAGGACCGGGCCAGGAACGCGACCGCGATCAGCGCGTCTTCGGGACGCGCGAATGGAATCGTCTTGTTGCCGATCTGAACGATCCGCTTCAGTTGCGGCGTTTCGAGGTCGGGGGCGATCGCGCTCCAGACGTCGCGGGTGACGCCGGCGTCCATCGCCACATGGCTGACCGGCTGACCGCCGATCAGACTGCCGACCGAGCCCTGGGACGGTTCGTCGGAGGCGTAGAAGCCCTCGCTTGGATACAGCGTCGCGACGTGGCGCCCGTTCTTGGTCACGTCGAGCACGGCGCCGAGCGCCAGGGTCGAGCCGGTGTGGGCCGCATCCTGCGCCGGCGAGACGGTCGCAGTGGGACGGACGTAGTGGACTGTGTAGGCGCCGACTTTGCTGGACTGCCCGACCGACAGGGTCGGCTCGACTGAGTGCTTGAAAGACGACGAGGCGGCCACACCGACGAACAGCACGACGATCCCGAGATGCACTATGTAGCCGCCGTAACGCCTGCGATTGCGGCGGACGAGGGCGAGCAGGGCGACGGGCGGGACCTCGCCCGACATCGCCCGTCGCGCACGCACGCCGCGCTGGAACTCCTGGCCGATGCAGCCGATGACGAAGGCGCCGCAGCCGAACATCGCCAGGGCGCCGGGATCGCCGGGCACGCCGCCCACCAGCAGCAAGGCCACGGTCCCGAGACCCAAGAGCGCCGGGACCAGGAGGTTGCGCCGCGCGTTGGCGAAGGTCGCGCGGCGCCAGGCGATCGCTGGGCCGATCCCGCTCAGGAGCACCAGGATCAGGGCCAGCGGCACCGTGTAACGGTCGAACCAGGGCGGGCCGACTGAGGCTTCGTGGCCGGTCAGGGCCTCGGAGATGAGCGGGAAGTAGGTGCCCCAGAAGATCACGAAGCAGAGACCGACCAAGACCAGGTTGTTGGCCATGAAGATCGACTCGCGCGAGAGCAGCGAGTCCAGGCGGTGCTCGGAGCGCAGCATCCCGCGCCTGCTGACGACCAGGTATATCGAGCCGACGATCATGACCGCGATCAAGCAGACGAACGGCACTCCGAGCGTCTGGCCCCCGAACGCGTGGATCGAGTTGAGGATTCCGCTGCGCACCAGGAACGTGCCCATGATCGCGAGCGTGCCCGTGGCCAGGACCAGCGAGGCGTTCCATACCTTCAGCATCCCCCGTTTCTCCTGGATCATCAGGGAGTGCAGGAAGGCGGTGCCGGTCAGCCAGGGCATCAGCGAGGCGTTCTCGACCGCGTCCCAACCCCAATAGCCGCCCCAGCCGAGCTCGGAGTAGGACCAGCGCGCACCCAGCAAGATGCCGACCCCCAACAGGAACCAGGCCGCGAACGCGAACCTCCTGACCGCGCCGATCCACTCGGCGTCCACGCGGCGCGCCAAGAGCGCGCCCATGCCGAACGCGAACGGGACCGTGCAGAGCGTGTAGCCGGAATAGAGCATCGGCGGGTGGATCATCATCGTCGGAAAGCGCAGCAGTGGATCGAGGCCCGCGCCTTCGAGCGGCGCCGGCCGCGTCGTCGCGAAAGGGTTGGCATAGAAGACCATCAGCGAGATGAAGAACCCGGCAAAGCCGAGCAGGATCGCGGTCGCATAGGAGGCGACGTCGCGCATCCGGTTACGGGTCAAAAACAGGGCCAGGCTCGACCACAGCGAGGAGAGCCAAGCCCACAACAACAGCGAGCCTTCCTGCGATGACCAGACCGCCGCGGCCCGGTAGAAGCCAGGCGTGGTCCGGCTCGAGGTGTCGGCGACGGCGTTGAACGTGAAATCGTTGCGCAGGAAGGCGATCTCGAGGACCGCGAACGCGACGGTCAGGATGCCAGCGAGCGCGTACACGGCGCGCCGTCCAGAGTCAGAGAACTCCGGACGCGAGCGCCTTACCCCGTACAGCGACGCGCCGATCCCGTAGACGCAGACGGCCAGCGCCAGCAGCAGGCATGCGCCGCCGAGGCCAGCCATCTCAGAAGCTCTGCTTGCCGGCGCTCGGCGGCCCGGCCGAGTACTTGGACGGGCACTTGGTGATCAGCGAATCCCGTTCGCCTACGTAAGCCCCGTTCCGCTTTTCGACGGTAACGATCACCTCGCGCCCTTCCCTGAAGGGGTCTGGCACCGTGCCCGTATAGGCGACCGGGACCACGGCACCGCCGGCGCGATCCTCGATCGAGAAGTCGAGCGTCGAGCCGCTGCGACGGACCGAGCCCGCGAGAACCTTGCCCGTCAGCTGGTAGCTGTGCCCGGGCCTGGCCTGGGCCAGGAGCTGGCTGGGCGTGAGCGCCGGCGAGGCGGCGCTGAAGCTCGTATAGATCAGGGCTGCCGCCAGGACGACGGCCGCGCTGAGAGCCACCGTCAGCCGCACGGTTCGCTTGCGCGCCGGGTTCATCGCCGCGAAGTATCGCAAAAGCGGGCTCACGAATCGCCGGCTCGGGCTAGGAAATCGCCAGCCTTCAGCGAAACAAATGGACGTGTCGAGCGTCTTTATAGGTAGATAGCCATGCGAGCCGCCGCGCTACTGCACCGCCTCCCTCTTCCCGCCGCCGACGCCGGCCCCTCTGCCAACGCCGCGCCCAAGCGTAAGCGCCCGACGCGTCGCCACCGGCGTTCGCGGGCCGGCTCGGAGGCCAAGCTGCAAGCGGTCGCCGTGTCGGTGACGGCCCCCACGCCGAGTCCCATGCAGGACTTGGTCGCCAGGGCCCGCAGCGCCGGCGGGCCGATCGACAACGCCTCCTACGCGTGCGCCTGCGGCTTCGTGTTCGCCGCGTCGGTCTCCACCACCGTCGCCTGCCCCCACTGCGGCGCCGACCAGGCCTGGTAAGGGCTCGGGGAACTCGAGCGGCGCTGCCGCCGTCCCGATCTAGGCACGGCCGGCTCGAGCGGCGCCCCGATCCGACCGGCGCCGCCCGAAACCTCGAGCCCAGCCCTACCTGATCTGCATCCCCGAGATCGCCCGGGCGATCACGAGCTGCTGGATCTCGGCGGTGCCCTCGAAGATGTCGTAGATCTTGGCGTCGCGGTGGAAGCGCTCGACGGGGAACTCGCGGGTGTAGCCGTTGCCGCCGAGGATCTGGATCGCGCGCTCGGTGACCCAGACGGCGACCTCGCCGGCCTTGAGCTTGGACATCGAGCCCTCGGCGTTCTCGAACGGGACCTGGTTGCGACCCATCCAGGAGGCGCGCCAGACGAGCAGCCTGGTGGCGTCGATCTCGAGCTTCATCCGGGCGAGCGTGTAGGCGATCGACTGGTTCTCGATGATCTTCTTGCCGAACTGTTCGCGCTCCTTGGCGTAGTCGAGGGCGTACTCGTAGGCGGCCCTGGCGATCCCGAGCGCCTGCGAGCCGACGGTCGGCCGCGACGCCTCGAACGTGGCCATCGAGGCGTTCGACTTGTTTTTCTTGCCCTCGCGCGCGCGGGCGAGCCGTTCGTCGAGTTTGTCCTTGCCGCCGAGCACGTAGCCGGCGGGGATGCGGCAGTCGTCGAGGTAGACGTCGGAGGTGTGGGAGGCCCTCAGGCCGTGCTTTGAGACCTTCGCGCCCTGACTGATGCCGGAGGCTTCGCTCATCGGCACGACGAACGCGGCGTGGCCGCGCGAGCCGAGCTCACGATCGACGGAGGCGATGATGACGTGGACGTCTGAGATACCGCCGTTGGTGGCCCAGGCCTTCTGGCCGTTGAGGATCCACTCACCGGCGGCCTCGTCGAACTTGGCGGTCGTCCTGACGGCGCTGACGTCCGAGCCGGCGTTTGGCTCGGACGAGCAGAAGGCGGCGACCTTGAGATCGTCGGGCGTGCCGAAGCAGCGCGGGATCCATTCGCCGATCTGCTCGCCGGTGCCTTGGCCGAAGATCGCGGCGACCGCCAAAGAGGTGCCCATGATCGCCATGCCGATGCCGGCATCGCCCCAGAACAGCTCCTCGTTGACGATCGGCAAGGTCAGGCCGGTCGGGTCGGCGAAGAACTGGGCGAGCCCTTCGAAGCCGTAGAGGCCGATCTTGGCGGCCTCCTCGATGATCGGCCATGGGGTCTGCTCCTTCTCGTCCCATTCGTGAGCGGCTGGCCTCATCACGTCCGCGGCGAAGCCGTGGACCCATTCTTTGATGTCCTTCTGGTCCTGGTTCAGGCTCAGCGAGAACGAAGCCTCCTGGCCGGCCGAGTTCGCGATCGCCTCGACCGCCGCCTCGGCGGCCTCCGTGCGCTCCTCGGGAGTGGCCACAGGGGTTGCTGACATCAGGCGAAGATCTCCTTGTGTTCGCTGAACGCCGGACCTTGCCGGCATCGGGTTGGCTGCGGACGCTGAAAACCGGGACCCACTACTTGTCCGCTTCGGCTAAGCCTACCGTGTTTCAGGTCGTTTTGGGCGCATCCGAGCCGACCTAGTGCCAGATCTAGACGGTCGTGGACCAAGCTGGCCGATCGGAGATTCCTTCGATCTCCGATCGTTAAGGACGCACCGAGTGAAGTGCGCTGGCCGAAACGGGGATGCGAGCGAAGCAAGTGTCTCCCGGCTTCGGCACATGAACGAGGGAGGACACAGTCCCGCGCCGCTGGCCGATCGGAGATCCCTCTGATCTCCGATCGGTACGGTCGTCAGCGGGTTGTCCAGGCTTCCTCTTGCTTGGTCAGCTTGACGATCTCCGGCGGCAGCTTGCCGGACGCGACGTCGGCGAGGGTGACGTGCTCCAGCACTTTGCGCAGGTTGGCGCGCAGGGCGAGCCAGACCTGTTGCAGGGACTCGGCCGAGCCCTTGTAGGCGACCTCCTCGGGACGCAGGCCGCGCACGCCGACTAGCGGCCCCTCGACCGCCCTGATGACCTGGGCGAGGTTGACCTCCTCGGGGGGCTTGGCCAGCCAGTAGCCGCCCTCCGGGCCGCGCTGGCTGCGCACGATTCCGGCGGAGCGCAGCTGGGTAAGGATGTTCTCGAGAAAGGACACCGGGATCGCCTGGGCCTTGGCCAGCTCGTCGACCTTGCGCGGCGTCTCACGGCTGCCGGAGGCGAGCTCGATCACGGCGCGCACCGCATAGTCGGCCTTGGCGGTCACGTGCATACGCTGATTCTCACGCATTGCGCGGCGGAGGGCAGCCCAAGAGACCAACAACAACGGTCCGCGCGGGCCAGGGTCGCCGAGAGCGGGCACTGAGAACCCGGGACCAAATCCCAAAAAGAGGATCTTGCTCCCCAAGCGTGCCGCTTTGCTTGCCCGACGCCTCGGGGCAGGGACTCTATTCGATCGATCACTCCCGGCTTAGACCATGATCCATGTTCTGTCCGGGCCGCATCCACGGGCGCCTCACGTCGACCGAGCCGTGGCCATCCGTCTCAGCGTGATCGGGAACCTCATTGAGCGGTGCGTCCACGAGGACCGTAAGAAGGACGTTCTGACGCTCACGGTTTCCGACGATCTGAGCGACCCACAGTCCGAACGACCAGTCCTCCGGATCGGCGAAAGCCGTCGTATCGTCGAACCCCTCAGGATCGACGAAGAACTTGTAGTCGTGCTCTGGTGTCGAAATGTCGACGGCGTAGCCAGCGTCGGCTCGATCGACCTCCGCCTTCAACTCATCGAGGAACCATGGCTGACCGTCGATCGCAAGCCACAGCCGCCCACCCGCGACGTAGACCGCGGCGGGCCTGTCGGCGATATAGCCGAGATGGCCTGAGACCTTTCGCGCGACCGTTCTCTTTAGAAGCCCGCTCTTCACCGCCGACAGCCGATGGACACCCTTGGTGTCGAGCGCGAAGAGCCTTGCGGCGTTATCTGAGTCCTGGAGGTAGACCATGCCCTACTAGCTTAGATCGTGACCACCGGTTCGACATGCACTCTCCTGATTCCATGGACGGGGCGATCAGGAATTCCCGAAGCCCGGGTATCACCGAGGCTGGCTCTACAAAGCCCAATCCCGGCCCGGAGAGCGGCGGACGGGCCTCGAACCCGCGACCTCGAGCTTGGGAAGCTCGCGCTCTACCAACTGAGCTACCACCGCACTTAGGACTTCATCTTACGCCGAGCCGACGGCACTCGCGACCTCGCCGGCCTCAGTCTCGGGCAACTATTGTGGAGCGCATGCGCAGCCGTGTACTGCCGATCGCGATCTCGCTGGTCGGCGTCTGCCTGGTCGGCCTGCTCGTCTACGGCGTGACCGCGCGGTCGGCCAGCCGTACGCTCGACGAAGCGTTGGCCGACGGTCAGCGCCCGGCCGCGCCGCAGGCCGCGCGTACGCTGCCTGTTCTGAACGGCAGCCCGCCCGACACCGGCGACTCGCTGGCCGCCTACCGAGGCAAGGTCGTGGTTCTGAACTTCTGGGCGTCGTGGTGCGTGCCCTGCCAGGACGAGGCGCCGCTGTTGGAGCGGGCGCAGAGCAGCTTGCGAGGACATGGCGGAACGGTGCTCGGCGTGACCTATCTGGACGCCTCGCCCGACTCCGAGCGTTTCGTCGGCGAACAGCACATCACCTATCCGAGCCTGCGGGACACGACCGGCGAATTCGCTCATGCCTACGGCACCGACCAGCTGCCGGAGAGCTTCGTGATCGACCGCGCCGGACACATCGTGGCGATCAGCAGAGGCGAGATCGAAAAGGGCTTCCTGAACAAAGCAATCAAGCTCGCGGAAACGACTTCATGAGGACTAGAACGTCGAGCGCTGAGGGATTCGCGCGGCTGCTGATGGCGGTCGCGGGAGCGGCGATCCTCGCGCTCCTGGCCTCCCCGACCGCTCCCGCGCTCGGAGCGTCGGCCACGACGGCGCCGGTCCAGGCGGTCCAGGAGGCCCCGCGCGGCGCCCACGCCCGCGCGCGCGCCAAGACCTCGCTGCCGGCGATCGAACGGAGAGTCATGTGCGTGACCTGCAAAATCCCGTTGATGGTCGCCGACTCCGAGCAGGCAAGCCGCGAGCGGGAATACATAAAGGGCCTGATATCCGAAGGCAAGACCGAGGCACAGGTCGAAAGCGCGCTGGTCGGCCAGTACGGGCCGGCGGTCTTGGCTCTCCCGAAAGCGAGCGGCTTCGACTTGGCGGCCTACATGGTGCCGCTGGCGGCGGTGATTGGGCTGGCCGGGGTCTTGATGTTGCTGCTGCCGCGTTGGCGTACGCGCGCGCGCGTACAGGCCGGCAAGCAAACCGACACGCCAACGCTCGGCGCGGCGGACGCGGCCCGCCTGGACGCCGATCTGGCGCGATTCGAGCGCTGACGGTCGTCGCGTCCGCTACATCTCGCGCGGCGCGCCGATCTGGCGCGATTCGAGCGTTGAGGGCCGTACCATCGCCGTCGATCCCGCGAACGCGTCCAAGGCTCGCGCGGCGCCGATCCAGGGAGTTCCGGACGGCGCCGAAGACATCCGGACGGTCCCTCCTACATCTCGCGCGGCGCGCCGACCCCGAGCAGGTCGAGACAGCACGCGATGACGCGCTGCGCCGCGACCGCCAGGGCCAGGCGAAACGATTCCGTGGCAGCGGACTCGGCGCCGACGATGCGGCAGCGTTCGTAGAAGCCGGTGAAGTCCTGGGCGAGCTGCAGCGCATAGGCGGCTATCCGGTGTGGCGCCCGCCGGGCGGCCGCCTCGGAAACCTCTTGCGGGAAGGAGATCAGCCGCTTGATCAGGTCGCGCTCGGCGGGATCCAGCGGCACGCCGCCGTCGACACCGGCGACCTCTCGACCTTCGCCGCCAGTCCCCTCGCCGCCAGTCCCCTCGCCGCCAGCTTCCACGTCCGGCTTGGCGGCCGCTTCGGTGACAGAGGCGACAGCAGAGGCCACGCGTTCGGGACCGGCCTTGGCGAGCACCGAGACGATGCGGGCATGCGCGTATTGGACGTAGTAGACGGGGTTCTCGCGGGACTGCTGGCGCGCGAGGTCGAGGTCGAGGTCGATCGTGGTGTCGTGCGAGCGCGACAGCAAAAACCAGCGGGCGGCGTCGACGCCGACCTCGACCAGGAGGTCCTCGAGCGTGACGAACTCGCCGGCGCGCTTTGACATCTGGGCGCGCTCGCCGCGCCGGACGAGGTGGACGAGCTGCATTGTCAGCATCTCGAGGTGCTCGGGATCGCCGCCGAGGGCGGCATAGGCGGCGCGCATCCTGGCCAGGTAGCCGTGATGGTCGGCGCCCCAGACGTCGATCTGGCGCTCGAAGCCACGCTCGCGCTTGTCCTGGTGGTAGGCGATGTCGGAGGCGAAGTAGGTGTGTTCGCCGGTCGAGCGCACGAGCACGCGGTCCTTGTCGTCGCCATGGTCGGTGCTTCGCAGCCAGAGGGCGCCATCCCGCTCATAGGTATGGCCGCCAGATCGCAGCAGTTCGAGCGTGTGCTCGACGGGACTCGGATCGCCGGCGTGCAGCGCGCTCTCGTACTGCCAGTGGTCGAAGCCTTCGACGGCGAACGCGTGCAGCGAAGACTGCATCCGCGCGATCATCAACGCCACGGCGGCACGACCCAACTCGCCTGGATCGGCGTCGGCGACCGCGACGCCGGCAAGCGAAGGCGCGACCTCGTGGACCAGTTCGCCGACATAGTCGCCGCGGTAGCCGTTCTCGGGGACCTCTTCGCCGCGGGCGAGCGCCCGGATCGATTCGCCCAGCGCACGTATCTGAGAGCCGGCGTCGTTGACGTAGAACTCGCGTTCGACCGAGTGGCCGTGAAAGGCGAGCACGCGCGCGAGCGCGTCGCCGTAGGCGGCGTTGCGAGCATGGCCGACGTGCATCGGCCCGGTCGGGTTGGCCGACACGAACTCCACGAGGATGCGCTGCGGATGCGCCGCTTCGCCGGCTCCGTAGGCGTCCCCGGACACGAGCAGGCCGACCAGCGCTTCGCGTAGCCAGGAGTCGGCGACGAACAGGTTCAGGAACCCCGGTCCGGCGACCTCGTGACGGTTCAGGCGATCGCCCAGGCGTTTCGCCAGCTCTGCCCCGAGATGCTCGGCGGCCTCACGAGGCGCGGACCCGAGCGTGGGCGCCAGGATCAGGGCGGCGTTGGTGGCGTAGTCGCCGAAGTCGGGGTCGGGCGGACGCTCGAGCGTGATCGCCTCTGGCCGGGCGAGCCTGGGTCCGGAGTCGCTAACCTCGCCTGGATGAACCAGCTCGTGGGCTCCGGCGAGCACGGCCTCGCGCAGGTCCCGCACCGAGGCGCCCGCCGCGCCGGTCGCATGAATCTGAGACACAGATTGGGATACTAACTACGTGAACGACCAAGACCCAGGCGCCGAGCGCCAATGAACGGGAGGGGGTCAGGCCCCCTCCCCGACCTACCCCCAAGAAAGACCACCACAGTGAACGACCAAGACCCAGGCGCAGAGCGCCACATCAACATCCACCTGTCCCCTGAGATCATGGGGGGCGTCTACGCGAACTTCGCGAACGTGAGCCACTCCGACTACGAGTTCACGGTGACTTTCGCCAGGGTCGACCACGAGGTCGAGGCCGAGGAGGTCCCCGGCGTGGTGGTCTCGAGGGTGAACCTGTCGCCCAGGTTCATGAGGGAGCTGATCGACGCGATGGAGGACAACTACTCGAAGTGGCGAACCCGCGAGGGCATCAAGAACCTGCCCGAGTACGGCGGGGCCGAGGCCGGAGACGCGGAGGAGTAGACACTGTGCCCGCGCCCTCGGGATCCGTGCCGGGCGGGGCAGTGGCATGGTGGCAGTCTGACGATGAAGGTCGCGGTGATCTCAGACATACACGGCAACAGGCACGCGTTCGAGGCGGTGCTCGAAGCCGTGGCTGAAAGCGACGCCGCCGAGCTGTGGTGTTTGGGCGATCTGGTCGGCTATGGCGCCGAGCCCGACGCCTGCGTGGCTTTGGCGGCCGAGCACGTGGCGGTGTGTTTGGCTGGCAACCATGACATGGCGGTCACCGGCGAGGTCTCCTTCGAGGACTTCTCGCGCGGAGCGAGTCTTGCCGCCCAGTGGACGCGCGAGGTGATCGCGCCCGAGCATCTCGAGTTCCTGGCCGGCCTGCGGCCCGAGGGCAAGGAGGGCCCGATCGGGCTGTATCACGCCAGCCCGCGCGACCCGGTCTGGGAGTACGTGCTCTCGGCGCTGCTCGCCGAGCTGTGTCTCGATCGGGCGCCTAGCAGGATCTGCTTGATCGGCCACTCGCACGTCGCACTGTCGTTCGCGCGCCACGAGGGCGAGCTGGCCAGCGGCGAACCGAGGCGGGAGGGCGTGACGCTTGACATCTCGGCGGGCGAATGGCTGTTGAATCCGGGCAGCGTCGGCCAGCCGCGCGACGGCGACCCGCGCGCGTCGTGGCTGTTGCTCGACCTCGACGGCCTGACCGCCTCTTTTCGGCGCACCGGCTACGACGTCGCCGGCGCCGCCGCGGCGATCCGGGCGGCGCGCCTGCCGGACTCGTTGGCGGAGCGCTTGGAGTACGGTCAATGACGATGCGCGCGTTCCCGAGGCTTCTGACAGCCGCCCTGCTGGGCGTCGCGCTGGCGGTCGCGCTCGTGTCGTGCGGCAGCTCCGGCAAGGGCCTGATCCCGACCGCCGACGCGGGCCCGCTGCAGAGCGACTTCGAAGAAGTCGCTCAGGCCGCCCAGAACGGGAACGGGAACTGTAAGGCGACGACCGAAGCGATCAACAAGACCGAGCGCGACTTCGCGGCGCTGCCGGCATCGATCGACCCAGGGCTGCACGACAAGCTGAGCGAAGGGATCTCGAACCTGCGCGAACGGGCGCTGGCGCTGTGCGCGCAGCCGCTCGCCCAGACGAACACGACGACCACGCCGCGCACGACCACGACGGCCGCGCCGGCGACCAAACAGGGGCCGACGACGACATCGACCGGCACGACGAGCGCTCCGACCTCGACCGCGCCCGCGCAGACACCGACCACGCCGGCCACGACGACCCCGTCGAACAACGGCGGCGGCACCGCGGCGCCCGGCAGCGAAGAACCCTCGGCCGGCCCCGGCGGGGGCACCGGGATCGGCGGCGAATCGAGCGAAGGTCAAGGCAACGGACACGAAGGTCCCGGCAACGCCCAGGAAAACGGGAAATGAGCGACAGCGACGGCCAGGAGATCGCGGGGCGCTACCGCCTGGAGGGCAGGCTCGGCTTCGGCGGGATGTCGACCGTGCACCTGGCCTTCGACATGAGGCTTGAACGGCGCGTGGCGGTCAAGCTCTTGGCCGAGCACCTCGCCGAGGACCCGACGTTCGTGTCGAGGTTCCAGCGCGAGGCTCAGGCCGCCGCGAGGCTCGTGCACCCGAACATCGTTCAGATCTTCGACTCCGGCCTGGACGAGAACTCGGGCAGGCACTTCATCGTGATGGAGTACATCGAGGGCCAGTCCTGCGCGGAGATCCTGAGGGACGACGGCTGGATGGAGGTCGACGAGGCCGTGGCCGTGATCGAACAGGCCTGCGAAGGCCTTCATTACGCCCACCGCCACGGGGTCGTGCACCGTGACGTCAAGCCCGGGAACCTGTTGCGCTCGCGTGACGGCGAGGTCAAGCTGGCCGACTTCGGCATCGCCAAGGCGACCGAGCAGTCGAGCATCACCCAGGTCGGCTCGGTCCTCGGGACCGCCGCTTACCTGGCGCCCGAGCAGGCCCGCGGCGAGGAGGCCGGCCCGCGCGCGGACCTATATGCGTTGGGGGTCGTCGCTTACCAGCTGATCTCGGGCAGGCTGCCATACGAGGCGACCTCGCTGACCGAGCTGGCGCTCAAGCAGCAGCGCGAGGAGCCGCCCTTGCTGGACACGCTCGTGGCGGCCGTCGGCCAGGAGCTGGCCGAGGCGATCGCGCTGGCGCTCGCCCTGGACCCCCGCGACCGCTACCAGACCGCCAGGGAGATGGGCCGGGCGATCAGCGACGGCGCGGACGGCATCTCGCCGCTGGAGTCCTCTGGCACGGCCGTCGCCAGGCACGTCGCCGAGGGCCTGGACCGACCGACCGAGGCCACGAGCGTGCTCAGCGGAGCCGCGGCCAGGGGATCGTCGGCGGGCTCGAAGACGAAGGCGGCCGTCGCGGCCAAGCGGCCGCGGCCGGGCCCCGCGCGCGGCGGCCCTGGCGGGCGTCCGGCGCCCGTCGCACAGGCCGCTCCGGCACAACGCGGAAGCGCCGGGAGGCGGCTGGGCTTGGCGCTCCTGGCGCTCCTGGCGCTCGGCGGCGCTATCGCCGCGATCGTCGCGGCCACCGCGCCGGGACCGACCAAAGTAGTGCTCAAAAACGTGGTCTACAGCGACGTCGAACAGGCGTCGCTGGCCATGAAACAGCTGGTCTCGGAAAACACGAAGTAAGAGCACACGGCGGCGCCTCATAGGCGAGAGGCCCGCCGAAGCGGCCCTCTCGCCTCAGACAAACGTCACTTGTCCTCTGGACTGTAGCAGCATGGACATTCGCCACCCAAAGGCGAAGGGCCCGCTTACGCGGGCCCTTCGGTAAGGCAACTGCCCTTTCGGGCTGGATACCCGTCACGTACCCAGCAGGCTAGCAACCTCGACCGTCGCCTTCAATACATGGCTCCGGCGGCCGGACTCGAACCGGCGCCTGGTACGTGACGGGTACCCGTGCTTCCCTTACACCACACCGGAAGGCCACGGCTCAAGCTAGAGATCGACCGGGACGAAACTCTCCGGCGCGCCAGGCCGAGGCCACGGAATCCAAGTCGTCATCAAGGATTCCGCGGCGCAAACTTTTCATCAGAGCAGCGATGAAGGCGAGGTTGTGAAGGGTTATCAGCCTCGTGCCGGTCAGCTCGGCGGCGCGGGCCAGGTAGCTGAGGTAGGCGCGCGAGAAGCCTTTCGAGCAGGCCGGACAGGGGCATCCTTCGATCAGCGGCTCGCCGGACTCGCGCTGGCCGGCCTTGGTCAGGTCCAGGCGCCAGCGGGCGGCCGGGTCCGGGACGAGCGCTGTGCCGTGTCGGCCGAGCCTGGTCGGCATCGCGCAGTCGAACGTGTCGATGCCGAGCTCTACGCCGGCGATCAGGTCGTCGATCTCGCCGATGCCGAGCAGGTGCCTTGGCTTCGTCTCGAAGTCGTCGCCCAGCTCGGAGGTCGCCCAGGAGACGACCTCGTACATCTGGGCCTTCTCAGCCCCGAGCGAGCCACCGATCGCGACGCCGTCGCAGACGCTGGCCCTCACGATCTGGGCCGATTCGCGGCGCAGATCCTCGTGGACGCCGCCCTGCACGATCCCGTAGACGAGCTGGCCGGCCGGCCCGTGCTCGGCGTGCCAAGCCAGGCAGCGCGTCAGCCAGCGGTGCGTGCGTTCGGTCGAGCGCTGGGTGTACTCGCGATCGACATTGAAGGGCGTGCACTCGTCGAAGACGAGCGCGATGTCCGAGCCAAGGGCGGCCTGGACGGTCATCGAATCCTCAGGGCCGACGAACCGGATACGGCCATCGATGTAAGACCGGAAGCGGACTCCTTGCTCGCCGATCTCCAGGATCGCCCCCTCGCGCTCGCCCGGTCTCGAACGCGCACGGGCCTTGATCTCCTCCGCGACGGTGCCGTGGCCCATCGAGAAGACCTGGAAGCCGCCGGAGTCGGTGATCGTCGGGCCCGACCAGCCCATGAACGCGCCGAGGCCGCCGAAGCGCTCGATCAGGTCCGGACCG
>DATJWI010000093.1:0-3034 GCA_035501375.1 Solirubrobacteraceae bacterium | reverse complement strand
CGGGGCCGGCGCCTACCTGGTCGTCAAAGGCGTCGTCCAGCTGACTTGAGCGCCGCTACGGTTCGGTCGCGGGCTCGCCTGCGCCGTCACCTGTCGGGGCCCTGTCTCCCCGCTCGCGCCTGACCTCTTTCTTGGCCTTGCGCTTCGCTTTGCGCGCCTGCGACTGCTCGGCGCTCTTCTGCTTGGCTTCGGTATAGGACTGCTTCACGAGCGTCTTGCCGCCGCTCCAACCGAAGGCTCTGACCAGCAACACGATCGCCAAGACGATCGACCAGACCGTCACGACCAGCTGCTGGGCGACCGAGTAGGCGGTCGCGTTCGCGGCGCTCGTGACCCCTCTCAAGGAGACCACGTTGAAGGCCTGCGTCACCCCGGCCCCGCCCGGCGTGACCGCGGTCGCGTTGGCGATCGAGTTCGAGGCCACGACCCTCATGATCGTATGGAAGCTGACCGGGATGTCATAGGCGCCCAGAAACACCGCGATGATGCCCAGGCCCGCCAGCCAGCTGACCGCCTGGGGCAGGACCACCCGGCCCATGAAGGTCCTCGGCCTGGTCAGGATCTGGCCGCCGACCTTGGCCTGCTCCCACCATCTCCTGATCCGCTCTTTCAGCATCTGAGCGACGAGGAACAGCAGCGCCAGGACCGCCGCGACGAGAATGATCGTGGCGGCCGGGTGCGCGCTGATGAAGCCGAGCTGCAGGTCGAACGAGCCGCCGACGGTCAAAAACAGGTACAGGTAGCAGGCGGTGCCGATGATCGTAAAGAAGATCTTCTCGACGACCAGGCCCGCCAGCACGCCCGCGAACGTGGCGGCCGCGATGATCGTCGTGAACATCAACAGCATCGCCCACGTGCCCAGGTTCGCCGGCAGCACCCAGTTCAACGCCACCGCGGCCGCATAGCAGGCCAGGATCTGAATGAACTTGATCTCGCTGTCCGGATAGCCGTACCGCAGGATCGAGTGCCACGAGTAGGCCACCAACGTCGTCTGGCCGGTCACCAGCACGATCGCGCCGATCAGGCTTGCGACCGGCAGCGCCTTGATCGTGTTCCAGATGTGTTCGAACCAGGTTCCGATGTTCCAGCCGAACAGCGTCGCCCCGGCCCCCATCACGACCAGCGCCAGGGCCCCGACCAAGATCCTCCTCACACGAGCTTCTCCCACGTGCTTAGATTAGGCTCTCGACGTTCGTTCCGTACATAGCGCGCGCCCGTAGCTCAGTGGTCAACGGTTCTCTTCGGGGAGCCAAAGAGCAGCGGTCTTTCAAGCCGCAGGCCGCGGGTTCGATTCCCGCCGGGCGCATTCTCGGACCTCTGATGGACCGTCATGAGATTGCGGCCCATGCCTCGGTGGCGCCCATGAACGGCGCCAGGGCGATGTAGGCGACGTACTCGCCCAGCTGTGGCAGTTCGCTGGTGCGTCCGTGCAGCACATAGTCGTGCAGTAGCTCGAACACGCCGCCGACGATCGCCTCGCCCGCGACTGGCGTCGGGCCGTCGGCGGGCGCGTCGGGGACGATCCGCAGGTCGAGCAGGCCGGCATAGAAGTGGTTGGCGACGTTGGCCCGCTTGGCCATGTGCGGGTAGGCGATCATCACGTCGACGCACGCCAGGTGCGCATAGGCGGGCTCGCAGGCGAGCAGCTCGAGCAACGCGGCCGCGCCCGCCCTAACGGCGCCGACCCAGCTGGATTGCTTGGCCAAGGTCTGGTTGACGACGGCCATCGCGCGCGCGTGACCGGCCTCGTAGGTCGCCGTAAAGGCTTCTTCCTTGGAGCTGAAGTGCTTATAGAAGGTCTGCAACGAGATGGCCGCCTCGGCCGCGACCTCGTCGAGGCTCAGGGCCGGGTAGCCGTCCGCCGCCGTCAGGTTCGCGATCGCGTCGAAGATCCGCTCGCGCTGGTTGTGCTCCACGAAGCCCCTCGGCAGGTTGTGCTCGCCCCGCGGCAAGCCCCTCTCGCCCGACAGCGATCTCGCCGACAGCGTTCCCGGCGCGCGTCCTCCGAGCCGCTGAGGCGCCGGGCCTGGCCGGCCCCCCGAATCGTCATCCGTCCCGAGCACGCGCGCGCTGGCCCCCGCCGCGAGAGCGCGCGTGCGCTCGGACAAGGACAGGGACAGCCCTGGCGGCGATGGGTAGTAGGAGTCGATCCAGGCCATCAGGTCGGGCACCAGCCTGGACAGGTCCGCACGCAGGCCCCTGTTCGTGTGGGGCCCCTGCAGACGCGTATACAGGATCCTGCGGATCGCGCCGACGATCGCCAGGGCCACCGGGTCGGGCACGGTCCCCGGCCCGGGCGCGCCGGCGAAGCCGTCGCTGATGAAGCGCCGCAGGCGCTCGGCGCCGTCCGCCCAGCGCTGCACGCCGGCCGGGCCGGCGGCCCCCATCTCGACACAGACCAGACGCGCCGCGTCGGGCCGGTCGGCCGCCGCGTCGAACAGGGTCTTCAGGTATGCCTCCAGTCGCTCGGACCAGGTCTCGGCCCTACCCAGGGCCGCAACCAGGCGCAGGCCGAGGCGCTCGACGATCTCGTCGTAGGTCCCGATCAGGCACTCGTCCTTGTTGCGGTAGCGCTCATAGAAGCTGCGCCTGGAGATGCGCGCCCTCGCGACCAGCTGAGAGATCGTGGTCGCGGCGTAGCCGTGCTCGTCGACGCATTCGACCATCGCCAAATGCAGTCGCCGGCGCTGGTGCGCGGCGACCTGCTCGCGCGGCAGCGCCTGTGGGCCCCGCGGCAGCCCCTGCCGTCCTCGACCTGCGTTTTCAGCCGCCATCGCTCGCTCCCAGGCCCCTTCCCCTTGACAGCTTAACGCTATACCCTTGACAGGCTGAGTAAAACGTGATTTATATGTGGGTGGCAAGGAGTCTTGGTGCGGGGCGAGCGAGGGACTGTTTCGCTAGGCTTCGTTTCAGGGCGAAAGCGATGGAGGGGTCTGGAAATGGGTCGATGGTCAGGCAGGAGGCTGAGACCAGTGGAAGGGGATGGAGGTTGCCCGACTGTGTGGGCGACTCGATCTTCATTCTGTAAGCCTCG
>DATJWI010000092.1:0-10581 GCA_035501375.1 Solirubrobacteraceae bacterium | reverse complement strand
TCCGGGTCGGCCGGGTTGTCGACGATCGTTCCCTCGTACTGGCCCTTCAGGTCGACCGAGTCGACGGCGCCCAGCGCGACCAGTTCGGCGATCAGCGCCGCATCCCACGATGGCGTCGGGTCGAGCTTGAAGCGCAGGGCGGGGGCGATCGCGAGGCGCCTGCGCACGGGCTCCAGGGTCGGCGGCTCGCCCAGGCGCAGCGAGGCGACGAACGCTACGGGCTTCGCTTCGCGCCCCAGCGCCGCGTGCAGTGTCGTGTTGGCCTGTCTCAGCGCCAGGTCCAGCGCAGCCGAATCGAACGCCCAGTTGCGATACAGCCTGAACTCCGGACGGCTGGTAGGGGTCGGGAAGAGGTCGAGCGAGCGCAGTCGCTGGGCGAACGTCGCGATCGTGAAGCGCCCGCACAGCGCCTGCTCCGGACCAGAGTCCTGGAAGGCCTCCTGATCCTCGACCGCATAGGTCACGTCCTCGCCGACGCCCTCCTGGCCGGCCCCGCGCAGGCGAACGACGGTCGTCTTGCGCGCCGACTCGGTCGACCAGCTCGCCTGCAGCGGCTCGAGCTCGTAGTTCTCGATCTCGACCGGCAGGTCAGCCAACAGCTCCCAGGTGCTCATTCGGCGTCCTTTGAACGTGTCGTTCGCCGTCTCACGGAGTCTCTCCGTTTGCGGCGGACGGTTCGCCGGTCGGTCGCGGACGACCGCTCGCCACGGGGTCCTCGCCGGCGTCGATCCCCGCACCCGGCGCTCCTCGCTCCAAGCGCTCGATCAGCTCGTCCAGGCGCAGCTCCTGAAGCGCTCCGGACACCGACTCGAGCTCGCGGGCGCAGAACTCGATCAGCGCCTTTCCTTCGCCGACCAGCTCCAGCGTCTCGTTCAGGCTCGCCTCCCCCGAGTCCAGCCTGCGGATGATCTCCTCGACTCTCGCCGCAGCCGTCTCGTAGGTCTGACCCGGCGCGTCGTCGTTGCTTGCGGTGTTCTCGCTCATGGCTCGATCTTCGCCGGGATCGTCCCATCGGCGAACCGCAGTCGCACCTCGCCGGCGGCCTGTGCGGCGGCGGCGGTCGCGATCGCCTCGCCGCGCCCGGACTGCACGAGCGCATAACCCCGTTCGAGGGTGCGCTGGGGATCGTGCGCGGCGAGCGCCAGCAGCAGCCGCTGCAACTCGCGCACGCGGTGCGTACGGCACTCACGTGCGGTCGCGGCGGCCTTGCGCGCCAGCACGACCGTCCGACGCGTGCTCAGCTCCCGCTCATGCCTGACGCGCCTGCGGGAGCCCGCACGGATCTCACGCAGACGCTGGTGCAGCAGCGCCCGCTGGCGCTCGACGTGCGCCGCGGGAGCCCGTGAGAGGGCGCCCAGTGTCTTTGCCCGCGTCAGCACCGCCCGGCGGCCATGCTGGCGCAGGCGCTCGGCGCTCGCGATGACCTCCATGCGGGCGCTCGCGCAGTCCAGGCCGACCGCCGCCTCAGCGGCATGCGTCGGGGTCGAGCAGCTGACGGCCGCGACATCGTCGAGCAGCGTGCGGTCGGAATGGTGCCCGACCGAAGCGATCACCGGCACCCTCAGCAGCGCCACGGTTCGGCACAGCGACTCGTCGCAGAAGCACAGCAGGTCAGCCAGCGAGCCGCCGCCGCGCGCGACGATCGCGACGTCCACGTCGCCGACCGCGGCCAGGTCGGTCAGCGCGCGCGCGATCAGCGGGGCCGCATGGCGATCCTGGACGGGCGCGAACGCCCACACGATCCGGCCGGCCCAGCCACGGCGCCCGAGACCGGCGATCACGTCGTCCCTGGCCTTGCCGTTCTCGGCCGTAACGACCCCGATCGTGTGGGGCAGGGTCGGGCGCGCAAGCAGCTTCTGCGGCTCGAGCAGGCCCTCGGCGTCGAGCTGCTTGCGCAGGCGCTCGATCCTGGCGAGCAGGTCGCCTTCGCCGGCGACGCGCAGATCGCTGACGGCGAACGAGAACGCGGGCGAGGAGGCCGCGCTGCCGGGATAGAAGTCACAGCCGCCCGCGACCACGACCTGCATTCCCTCCTGGGGCGCCACGCCGTCGCGGCCGACGATCGCCTGCCAGTCGTTCAGCCATGCCGCGCACGGAATCGCTCCGGCGCTGTCGCGCAGCTCGAAGTACACCCTGGCTCTGGACGGCCGCAAGTTGACCAGCTCGCCGACGAGCTGCACGCGCGCGAGCTGGCGCAGACGGTTACGCAGCTTGGCCGCGTACTCGCCGACACCGAACGGTCCCGGCAGCTCGTTGCCGGGTATACCCTCCGGGGGCAGGCGCCGCGCCGGCGGATTGTCGGGGACGGGCGGTTCGAACATGGGCTCGGGAACGGTCGGCTGGGGCATAGGCTCAGCATACGTGCCGCCGGCGATGGGACTTTCTCGAGGGGCCCCAAGCGGTTGTAGGATCGGTGACCATGCTCCGGCGCGTCGAACCTCTGAGCCGTGGCCGGCGGTAATCGTGCCAAGGGCAGGCCGCACGGGCGTGGGCGTGGGCGTGGGCGCTCGCGCAAGCGCAGGCCCGCGCAGGGCGCCGCAACGGTCCTCGATCCGCCGGCGGCTGCGGCGCCGGGCGGGCAGCCGGCCGGCGCCACGGCCCAGCGCGGGCAGGCAACGGCGAAAGATAAGAAAAATGGGGGCACTCGCGCGCGCGCGAACGGCGTCCTGGAGGGAACGCGTCCCGCCGGCGAGCGCCCGCCCGCGCCGTGGCATCCGCTGCCGCTGTCCGAGCTCTTGATCCTCGTCGGCGGGGTCGGCGCGGTGATCGGCCTGACACGGCTCGGCCAGGGGGGTATCGCCAGCGGTGGCCCGGCCCTGTTCGCCGGCCTCGGCGCGGTCGCGGTCGGCACGCTCGAGATCGCCTGGCGCGAGCACCGCAGCGGCTACCGCTCGCATGCGCTGCTCCTGGCGCTGCTGCCGGTCGTCGTCTTTCACACCGTCGCGATCCTCGGCCTGGCCGCCTTCACGAACGTGCCCCGGATCGTCAACTTCGCGCTGCTCGTGCTCGACGCCGCGATCTTCGCGGTCCTGTTCAAACTCTTGCGCGCCGGCTTCCTGGATGCCCGGGCCCGGGTCGTCGCCCGGGGCTGAGTCGTAAACCGCCGAGCCGAGCCGAACCGAGTCGAACCGAGTCGAGCCGCGAGCGCTTCGCCCGTCAAGTCACGGCTGTGCGCCGAGCCGTCTGGCGCCGGCGCTCGCTAGACTCCGAGAGGTGCGGATCGCTTTGATCTCGCCTTACTCTTGGACCTACCCGGGCGGCGTAACGCGCCACATCGAGGCCCTGTCGACGGAGCTGTCCGCGCTCGGCCACGAACCCCGGATTCTGGCGCCCTACGACCCCGACGACGCGTTCGCGAGGCATTTGCACCGCGGCGCGCGACCCCAGAAAGTGCCTCCGCCCGAGGGCTTCGTCTCGTTGGGTAGGACCTTCGGCCTGCCCGCCAACGGGGCCGTCTCGAACATCACGGGCTTGCCGGGCGCCGTCTTGAGGCTGAGGCGCGAGCTGACGGAGGGCGGCTACGACGTTGCCCACCTGCACGAGCCGGTCGTGCCGATGGTCTGCTGGGAGGCCTTGTTCCACAGCGGGGGGGCGCCGCTCGTGGGCACCTTCCATACCTACTCCGAGAACCCGGTCACGAACGGGATCGCGGCGGTCCCGTTGGGGGGCAGGCGGCGGATGAACCGGCTGAAGGTGCGGATCGCCGTCTCGGAGGCGGCGGCCTGGACCGCGCGCCGCTTCTATGGGGGTCGCTACCGGATCGTGCCCAACGGCGTGCACCTCGTGGCCCCCGGCGCGGAGGACGGCGGTGGGGGGGACGGGCCGGCGCAAATGGTTGTTCCCGGCGGGGAGGCCGCGCGCGCGCGTACGCACGCGCGCGGCTCGTCGTTTTATGAAGACCGACCAGACACGGCCGAACCCCTCCGTGTCCTGTTCATCGGCCAGGCCGTCGAACGCAAGGGCCTGCCCGTGCTGTTGAGCGCCTTCGAGGCGCTGCGCGAGCACGTGCCGGCAACGCTGACGCTGGTGGGCGCCAGCGAGCAGGAGATCGCCCACATGACGCTCGACGGCGGCGGCGTGCGCGCCTTGGGCAAGGTCTCGGAGACCTGCAAGCGCGAAGAGCTGGCCGCGGCCGACGTGCTCTGCGCGCCGTCGCTGCACGGCGAGAGCTTCGGCATGGTCCTGACCGAGGGCTTGGCCGCCGGGACGCCGGTACTGGCCTCCGACATACCCGGCTACCGCGACGTCATACGAGACGGCCTCGACGGGCGACTGCTGCCGGCGGGCGATCCGCTGGCGCTGGCCGAAGCGCTGCGGGGGCTGGCATTGGACCCGGCGGGGCGTGCGCGTATGGCGCGGGCCGCCCGCGAGCGCGCGGAGCGCTTCGCCTGGCCGCACGTGGCCGCCGAAGTGCTGGACTGCTACGAGCAGGCGCTCGCCGTCGGCGAGCCGACGGCCAGGCTGGCGCGCTTTGCGGTGCGCCGTGGCCTGGCGCCGGCCGACCTCAAACCGGCGGTGCCAGCTCAGCGCCTACCCTCGCTGCAGGCCCACCCGCCGACGGCCGCGGCCGTCCCTCCTCCCGGTGAGATCGCCTCTGGCGCGGCGACCGCAGGTCACGCTGGTGCATCCATCGCAGCGGCCGGCGTACCCGGTGTACGCCGCGTCCACGAGCCGGCTCGCGCGCGACGCGGGCGCGCGATCCGCAGAGCCGGCCTGGCTCTCAGCTCGCTGCTGGGCATCGTCCTCGCCGCACTGGCCTTGCAGCGCATCGGCGTGACCAGGGTGGCCGCCTCGCTGGTCGCGTCCAAGCCGGGCCTGTTGGCGGCGGGCCTGGCGGTCATGTGCTGCGCGATGTTCGTCCGGGCCTTGGCCTGGCACGCGATCCTGGTCGTCGCCCCGACGTGGCGTCGTGCGCGCAGGCGCGACGCGATGCAGGGCACGTTCATCGGCGTGCTCATGTCCTCGACCCTGCCAGCGCGCCTGGGCGAGCCCTCGCGCGCCCTGATCGTCGCCAGGCGGCTCGGCCGCGCGCGCGAGACGCTGCCGGTCGTGCTCGGCACGATGGTGTCCCAGACGATGCTCAACCTGCTGGCGCTCGCGATCCTGGGCTCCGTGACGCTGTCGAGCGTGAGCGTCCTCGACGGTCACGACCGGGCGCTGTTGCTGGTCGCGCTCGCCCCGTTGGCGGCGCTGGTGGCGGTGCTGTTCGCGCCCGTGCTGATACCCAGGTCCATGGTCTCGAGGTCGCCTCGGCTGCGGGCCGGGCTGATGGCGCTGCGTGCGGTCCTGCTGCGGTTGCGCGACGGCCTGCGCGTGTTCAGGCACGTCCGCTCGGCCGGCCTGGCCACAGTAGGACAGCTCGGCGCGTGGGCGCTGCAATGGCTGTCGTGCTGGCTCCTGCTGATGGCGCTCGGTCTCGAATTCCAAGGCAGCGCGGCGGCCGCGGCGGGGGTGCTGTTCGCGGTCAACGTGACCGCTGCGATCCCCGCGACACCTGCCAACGTCGGCGTCTTCCAGGCCGCGTGCGTGGCCGTTCTGGCGGGCGCCTATCACGTATCCACCCCGGACGCGATCGCCTACGGCATCGTCCTGCAGGCCGTCGAGGTCTCGACCGCCCTCTTGATGGGCCTGCCCGCTTTGCTCAACGAGGGGCTCTCCTGGCGTGACGTGCGCCTGCGCACGATGCACGCCGCGCCGGTCACCCTGGCGCCCCTGCCGGCGAGCGGCGGCGGGCGAGCGCGGGCCGAGGGCTAAGCCGACAGCGCGGGCTCGTCCTCTTCCTCGACGGCGCCGGCCGGCGGGTCCTCGTCGCCCAGCGCCGGTCCGTTCTCGCCGTTCGCGCCGAACAGCGAGGGGTCGCGCGGCGATCCCTTGATCACGTCGTCAGGTGAGCCGTCTGGCAGTAGGCGGCCCTGTCTGGTGCCGAAGTAGATCGCCTGCGGGTGATGCGCGACGAGCGCGAGCGTCGACTGCTCGGGGTCCGGGGCATAGCCATCGGTGATCGTCATGCCGATCTGGCCCAGGTCCAAGAGCGAGTCGACCTTCAGGTGCTCGGACTGCTCGGGCACGGCCGGATAGCCCCACGAGTAGCGCCTGCCCTGGGTCGTCTCGATGCCGAGCATCTCGCGCACGCGCCAATGCAGCCACTCGGCCAAGCCCTCGGCGGTCTGCACGCCGAGGCCGTGCACGAAGTACTGCTCTGTCACCTCGCCTTCGGTGCCCAGCCTGTCCATCAGCTCTGTGACCTCGCGGCCGACCGTCACCGCCTGCACCGCGATCACGTCGAGTTCAGCGGGTGGCTGGGGTGGGCGGGATTTGATTCCGGGCCTGAAGAAGTCGGCGAGGCAGATGCGGTCGCCCTTGGGCTGGCGCGGGCACACGAACCTGGTCAGCTCGCTGCTTGGGTCTCGAGGGTCCAGGCCGCCGTCTTCCTTGGGGTCTAGCACGCGCGGGTCGAGCACGACGATCTCGTTGCCAAGTGAGTAGCACGGGAAAAAGCCGAGCAGAGCGCGCGGGTGCAGGTACGGGGCTCGCGGGGTCGGCCCGTCGACGCTCGTGGTCGATCCGTTGGCGCCCGGAGTCGGCGGGTTCTTCTCGGGCAGCCCGTTGGCCTCCCGCCACATGCGAGCCAGCCTCGGCTGGAAGTCCTCGCGCAAGAGCTTCCGCCACTCCTCGCCTTTGACGCCGCGCCCGCCCCAGTGCAGCTTGAACAGAACGTGTGTATCCAGGTGCCTGTACAGCTCGTCCAGGTCGACGTCGATCTCTTGGACTCCCCAGAAGGGCGGTTCCGGGACCGGCGCGTCGGTGCGCGCCGCCGAGCGCACCGAATCGTCGGCGAAGTTCAGGTCCTCCTCGGGCTCCTCGCCCTTCTCCCGAAATGCTCTAGCTCCCGTTCGCAGCTTCTCGGCGAGCGCGGTCCTGGCGTCGTCGTCGATCAGCTGATCCATCACGGACAGGCCCTCGAAGGCGTCCTTGCAGTAGAAGACGCCGGGCTCGTACAGCTCATCCGAGTCCTTGCCGCCGGGATACAGCGCCCGGTAGCCGAATGCCCTGTTGATCGCCGCGCCGCCGATCAGGACCGGGAAGGGCAGGCCCTTGGCGTGCAGCTCCTGAATGCAGGCCGGCATCTGCTTGGAGGTCGATACCAACAGCGCCGACAGGCCGATCGCCGTCGCTTCGTGCTCCTGGGCGGCGTCCACGATCGTCTGGATCGGAACCTGCTTGCCGAGGTCGACCACGGTATAGCCGTTGTTCGTCAAAATCGTGTTCACCAACGACTTGCCGATGTCGTGCACGTCGCCGAAGACCGTCGCCAGGACGACCGTGCCCTTCGTGTAGCCCTCGATCTTGTCGAGGTATTTCTCAAGCTGGGCGACCGCCTTCTTCATCACTTCCGCGGACTGCAACACGAACGGCAGGATCAGCTCGCCGGCGCCGAATTTGTCGCCGACCTCTTTCATCGCCGGCAGCAGCACCTCGTTGAGCGTCGGCACCGCCCCGATCTTCTCGACGCTCTTGTCGATCTGAGCCTCGACGCCGTCCTTGCGCCGCCGCAAGATATGGAAGTGCAAGGCCTCCTCGGGCTCCATCCCCTCGGTCGGGTCCGCCGCGCCGGCGCCTGCGCTCTGGTCGCTCTCGCCCTTGGCCTCGAAGTGGGCGATGAACCGCTCCAGCGAGTCCTCGCGGCGATCCAGCACGAGATCGTCGGCCAACTCACGCTCCTGCTCGGATATCTCTCCATATGGAGTGATGTGGTTGGGGTTGACCATCGCCAGGTCCAACCCGGCGTCGACGCAGTGGTGCAGAAACACCGAGTTCAGCACCGCCCTGGCGCCGGGCGAGACGCCGAAGGAGACGTTCGAGACGCCGAGCGAGGTCTTGACGTCCGGGATCTGTTCCTTGATTGCTTTGATGCCCTTGATCGTCTCGACAGCCGACGGACGCCACTCCTCATCGCCGGTCGTCAGCGTGAACGTCAAACAGTCGAAGATCAACAGCTTCGGGTCCAGGCCGTGCTCGTCGCAGCACAGCTCCTTGATCCGCTTGGCGATCTCGACCTTGCGCTCGGCCGTCTTGGCCATGCCGACCTCGTCGATCGTCAGCGCGATCAGCGCGGCGCCGTGCGCCAAGGCGAGCGGCACCACCCGGTCCAGCTTCTCGCGCCCGGCCTCCAGGTTCACCGAGTTCACGATCGCCCGGCCCGGGATCTGCTCGAGCGCCCGTTCGATGACCTCCGGCTCGGTCGAGTCGATCTGGATCGGGGCCGGCTGTGTCAGCGAGACCTTCTTGGCGAGCAGCCTCATCTGCTCGTCCTCGTCGCTGCGCTCGGTCAAGGCCACGCACAGATCGAGCACGTGCGCCCCGCCGCTGACCTGGTCCTCGGCGATCTGCACCAGCCCGTCGTAGTCGTCGGCCAGCAACAGCTCCTTTGCCTTGCGCGAGCCCTGCGAGTTCACGCGCTCGCCGACCATCGTCGGCGCCGGCTCCTGGCTGAGCGGGGTGGCGGCGATCATCGAAGAGAGGTGCGGCGGCCTTGGCTCCGGACGCCCGTTCGGGCGGGCGCCGGGTGGGCGGGCACCGGGCGGGCGGGCATCCGATTCCTCGCCGACCGTCGCCGGCTCGCGGTTTGCGACGCGCTCCACGATCGCGGCGATGTGCTCGGGCGTCGTTCCGCAACAGCCGCCGACCACGCCGACCCCATAGCGCTCTACGAACTCCGCCAGCGCGTCCGCCAGCGGCCCTGGCCGCTCCGGGAAGATCGTCTCGCCGTCGGGTCCCTGCAACGGCAGGCCCGCGTTCGGGATGCACGCCACCGGCACCGAACAGAACTCGCCGAGGAATCTGATCGCGTCGCGCATGTCCTCGGGGCCGGTCGAGCAGTTCAGGCCGATCACGTCCACCTTCAGGGCTTCCAGAGTGGTAAGCACCGACGAGATGTCTGTGCCCAACAGCATCTTGCCGCCGTTCGGCAAGAGCGAGACCGAGGCGTGGATCGGCAATGTCCTGCCCGCCGTCTTGAAGGCCTCCCTCGCTCCGAAGATCGCGGCCTTGACCTCCAATATGTCCTGGGCGGTCTCGACGATGATCAGGTCGGCGCCGCCGTCGATCAGGCCGCCCGCCTGCTCTTCAAAGACCTCGACCAGCTCGCCGAACTCGATCTGCCCGAGCGAAGGGTCTTCGGAGGCGGGCAGAAAGCCGGTCGGCCCGATCGAACCGGCGACGAACCGCTGCTCGCCCGCGGCCTTCCTGGCGATTTCGGCGGCCTTCGTGTTGATCTCGACCGTGTAGTCGGCCAGGCCCCACTCCCCGAGCTTCAGCCTCGACGCCTGGAAGGTGTCGGTCTCGAGCACTTCCGCGCCGGCCCCGAGCATCGACTCGTGCACGCCCTCGATCACGTCCGGTCTGTTCAGGACCAACGCCTCGTGACACTTGCCTGCCAGGCCGCCGTAGTCCTCCTCGGTCAACTCGAACTGCTCGAGCGTCGCGCCCATGCCGCCGTCGTAGACCAGGACCCGCTCTGTCAGTGCTCTTCTGTAGTCGCGCTCCACTGTTCGGCCATGCTAGCGGCGGGGGTTCGCGGGCCACGCGAAACAATGCCCTTGACAAACCCAAGAATCTTGATAAGATTAGTGAGCAATGTTTGATCTCGTGTACGACCGCTTGGTGGACAGACATGCCGGGCAGTGCCCTGTGACCGACCCTGGGTCGGCGCGGGGGCGCGTGGTCGAACGTTGCCGTCTCTGATGTTCCTCCGCCTCGCGTCCGGGGAGGGTGCCCCCTCGCCCTCCCCGGACGCCCCCTCAGAGGCAGCCGCTCTGCGCGGCGGATGCCTTATCCACCACATCGCCGCCAAGTCCCGAAAAGGAACCTCGGATGCCAAGAGTCATCGTCACCACCGATCCATTTCCCCTTTCCGCCGATGCCCCGGTCTGGCTCGACGAGCATGTCCAGTCGGTGCACCTGAGCACCGAGCATGCGGCGGCCCAGTTCGTCGAGCGGCTCGCCTGGGCGATCAGCGACGCCGAGGAGGCTGATGGCGAGGGCGCCGGTCATCGCCCGCGAATCAGCCGGCGGCGGCGGAGAAGCAGCTCCGCCACGCGCCCACGCAGCCAACTCCGGATACGCGCCTAGGGGTTCCGCGCCGGTCTTCGCATCGCGAGTCATGATCAAGATCGACGTACACCAGCACGTATGGACCGGGCCCTTGGTTCAGGCGCTAGCCGAGCGTCGGGAGCTTCCGTTCGTTCGCCGCGAACATGGGCTGACCGTTCTCTTTCTCGCTGGCGAGCGCCCCTATGTCATCGACCTGCCGAGCGAGGCTCCCACCAGGCGGGCCGCTCTCGTGGAGCGAGACGGTCTCGACCGCGCGCTGCTGTGCCTCTCGAGCCCGCTCGGGATCGAGTCGCTTCCGCGCGAGCAGTCGCTTGCCGTGATCGACGCCTACCACGAAGGGGCGCTCTCGCTCGGCGGTCCGTTCGGCGTGTGGGGCGCGATCGCGCTCGAGGACCCAGATCCCGACGACGTCGACCGCGTCATCGGCCGCGGCTGCGTCGGGATTTCGTTGCCCGCGGGCGCGCTTTC
>DATJWI010000091.1:0-2384 GCA_035501375.1 Solirubrobacteraceae bacterium | reverse complement strand
GATCAGGGGCTCGAGGTGCCCGGCCAGCACGCTTGCGGTTTGGCGCAGTTGCTCGATGGCAGGCTGCTGATCCTCGAAACCCCAGCCCCAATGCTTGCGCTGACGGCTGCTCACCGCGCTGAGTGTACGCGCGTCGAGAGGCTGGCCACTAGCCTGTAGCCAATGGCCGCCAAGCCACAGTCGGCAGATCCGAATGTACCCGCCGGCGAAGTGTCGCCAGGCGATGGCGAGGCACAGTCGGGCGAGGGCCAGGCGCACATCTTGGCGCGCGGGCCGTGGCCCCTGCAACAGGTCAAAGCGAGCTGGCGCGAGGAGCACTACAGGCCTTCGGAGGCTGAGAGCGAGGCCGCCGACGCCGCGATCGAGGCTCTGCGCAAACGGGGATCGCCGAGTCACGACGGGATGGCGGCGCGCCTGCTCGACTACAGCGAGGACGAGGCGGGCGGGATCGCGATCGAGCTGCAGCCCCAGCGCTGGGCGCTGCGCCTGCTCGCCGGTGACGCTTCCCAGAGCGTGGCCGCATTGTGCGTGACGCGTTCGGCCGACGGGCGCTGGCTGGCCGGCAGACGCGCCGCGTGGGTCGCCTCTTGGGCGGGGCGCTGGGCCCTGGGAGCTGGCGGAGCGGTCGATCTGGACGAGAACCCGGCGGATACGCTCGTGCGCGAGCTGGCCGAGGAGTGGTCGGTGGCGCCACAGCGGGTGCGCGGGGAGGCCCTCGTGCAGTTGCCCCATGGCCTGGTCATGTTCGTCGGCCAGGCCTGGCTCGCCGAGGGCGTCGACACCGAGGTGAAACCCGACGCCGAGCACGACGAGTTCGCGTGGTGGCCCTCCGAGATCGAGGACTGGCCGGACGAGGCCGAGGAGCCGCTGCGCAGGATGGCGCAATGGCTGGTCGCAGAGTGAGCCCGCACGCCGACACCCGCCCGGACGCCGACACCCGCCCGCACGCCGGACCGATCACGTTTGGGCGCCTGAAGTGGGTGTCGTTTACGCACTCGTGCATTTACATTTCGCTGCTCGTGTGCGCGTTTGCGATCGGCAAGCCGGAACCGCTGACCGACGTGCTCGGCTGGTCGCACGGACTGTTGTGGATCGGCATGTCTCTGACCTGCATCACGGCCGCGCGGCTGCGGGTCGTGCCGCTGCGCCTGGCGGTCGCGGTGGCGGTGCTCGGAGGGATCGGACCGTTCTTCGGGAGCTACGAGTTCGTGCGCGAGCAGCGGCGCGGCGCCGGCGAGAGCGCCCTAACCGCCGCCAACGCCCCGACTGGCGCCGGTGCGCCGACCGTCGGCGGCGCCGCCGTCTCCGGCCCCGGCCCCGTGGCAGCAGCCTCCGCCGGGGCCGTCAGCTCGGCGACGTCGCGCAGGGCGTCGTGAAGAGCGTGTGAAAAAACCCTAATGAGACTCGGCTCGCAAGCGTGAAGTACGGCGGCGGGCCGCGCTAGAGTGAGATGTCAGAGATGGCGAGCAGCACAGCGACCACGGCCCAGCAGACAATCGACGTCGTGACTCCGGCCGCGGGCGAGTCGGTGACCGAGGGCACGATCCTCGAATGGCACGCCAAGGTGGGCGAGAGGATTGGGGTAAACGACACGATCGTCGAGATCTCGACCGACAAGGTCGACGTCGAGCTGCCGGCCCCGGCCAGCGGCACCGTGACCGAGATCTTGGCCGAGGAGGGCGACACGGTCACTGTCGGCCAGGTGATCGCGCGCATAGCGGTCGGCGAGGGCGAGGCCCCAGACGGCCCGTCCACTCCCGAGGGCAACGGAGCGCAGCCGGATGCCGGCGAGGAGCAGGGGAGCGCCGAGACCGGCGGCAACGCCGCCACCGCGACGGCAGCCCCGACGGCGGCCTCGACAAGCGGCGAGACGGGCCGGCCGGCCGGCGTCAAGGTTTCGCCGGTCGCGGCCAGGGCGGCGGCGGCCGAGGGAGTCGACCTTGCGAGCCTGCCGGGCAGCGGCCCGGGCGGGCGGATCGTCAAGTCGGACGTGCTGGGCGCGGCGACCGGCGCGACCACCAACGGCACGGCGGCGAGCGCCGTCGACGCGGAGCGGCCGGCGGGAGCCCAGCTGCTGAAGGGCGGCGCAGCGGCGCTGGCGCGGTATATGGAGCAGTCGCTCGAGATCCCGACGGCCACGAGCGTCAGAACCCTGACGGTCGGCACGCTCGAGGCGCGGAGAGGCGAGCTGAAGGTCGCCGGCAAGCGGGTGTCGTTCACCCATCTGATCGCCTGGGCGATTGCGAGGGCGGCCCAGGAGATGCCGGCGATGGCCAATCACTATGCCGCGATCGACGGCCGACCCAACAGGATCGAGGACGGGCAGGTGAACCTGGGACTGGCGGTCGATGTAGAAAAGAGGGACGGCTCACGGACGCTGATGG
>DATJWI010000090.1:0-4209 GCA_035501375.1 Solirubrobacteraceae bacterium | reverse complement strand
GATCAGCAGGCCGATCTTCTCGGGATCGATCTGGATCGTGGAGATCCGCGGAGCGTGCTTGGACAGCTCGGTCCGCGGCTGATCGATCACCTCGGACATCGCGCCGAGGATGAACTCGCGGGCGACTCTCGCCTGCGCGAGCGCGTCCCTCAAGATCTCGAACGTGACGCCCGTGATCTTGATGTCCATCTGCAGCGCCGTGATGCCGCGCTCGGTGCCGGCGACCTTGAAGTCCATGTCGCCGAGATGGTCCTCGACGCCGGCGATGTCGGTCAGGACGATGTAATCGTCGCCCTCTTTGATCAGCCCCATCGCGATGCCCGCCACGGGACGCTTGATCGGCACCCCGGCGTCCATCAGCGACAGCGAAGAGCCGCACACGGAGGCCATCGAGGAGGAGCCGTTTGACTCCAGGATGTCCGAGACGACCCTGATCGAGTACGGGAACTCCTCGATCGAGGGCACCATCGGCGCGAGCGCGCGCTCGGCGAGCGCCCCATGGCCGACGTCCCGGCGCTTGACGCCGCCCATGCGACCCGCCTCGCCGACCGAGAACGGCGGGAAGTTGTAGTGGTGCCAGTAATACTTTTTGGTCTCCAAGCCGAGCGTGTCGATGCGCATCTCCTCCTTGAGGGTGCCCATCGCCACGACGCTCAGCGCCTGGGTCTGGCCTCTCGTGAACAGCGCCGAGCCATGGGTCCTCGGGGTAACGCCGACTTCGATCGAGATGTCCCTGATCTCGTTCTCCGAGCGTCCGTCCGGGCGCTTCTTGTGGACGGCGATGCGCTCCCTGACGATCGACTTCTCGAGCTTGTCGAACGCCAGCTGCACCGCCGCGCGGCGCTCCTTGGCGTACGCGAGTTCGCTCTCGGAGGCGCCGTCGCCGGCTGCGGGCGCGTGCTGCTCGAGGATTTCCTGCTCGACGGCCTTGGTCGCGTCCTGACGCTCGAGCTTGTCCTCGACCTGCGTCGCCGCGTCCAGGGCCGCCCCATGGGACGCGCGGATCGCGTCGAGCACGGCCTCCTCGACCCTGATCGCCTCGAACACTTTCTTCTCCTTGCCGACTTTCCCGGCAAGGTCGCGTTGCAGCTCGCACAACTTCTTGATCGCCGCGTGCGCGATATCCAGCGCGTCCAGGATCTCGGCCTCTGGGATCTCGTTCGCTCCCGCCTCGACCATCAGGATGGCCTCCTCGGTGCCCGCCACGATCAGGTCGAGATCAGAGCCCCCGGCGTCGCCCTCGCCCTCGCCGGAGGCCGCGCCCAGAGCCTCCTCGGATGGGTTAACCACGAAGTTGCCGTCGATCTTGCCGATCCTCACCGCGCCGACGGGTGTCGGCAGCGGGATGTCGGAGATCATCAGCGCCGCCGATGCCCCGTTCATCGCCAGGATGTCGTAAGGGTGAACGTGGTCGATCGACAGCGGGATCGCTACCAGCTGCGTGTCGTAACGCCAGTCCTTCGGGAACAGCGGCCGAATCGGACGGTCGATCATGCGCGCTGTCAGCGTGCCCTTCTCGCCCGGACGACCCTCCCGCTTGAAGAACGAGCCAGGGATTTTCCCGGCGGCATACATGCGCTCCTCGACGTCGACCGTCAGCGGCAAGAAGTCGACGTCGCGCAGCGAGCCGGCGACCGCTGTCGCGAGCACCATCGTGTCGCCCTGCCTGACGACCACTGCACCGGAGGCCTGCTTGGCCATCCTGCCGGTCTCGAACGAGATCTCGCTGCCCGCGATCTCCACTGAGACCCGGGTCACGGAGTCATTGCTACTCATATTCATTCTGCCTTCCTATATTCCGCCGTCGGATCGGGACGCGGCGCGCCCCTGGCGGATCGTTTTCTCATCTCTTGTTCCGAACCAGCGCAGCTTAGCGGACCCATGCGCCGCCCGGCGGCCGTCGGGCGGGCGGGCGGGCGGCCGGCCTGTCCCGACTCAGCCGGCCACGGCGGCCTTTGCCGCCGCGAGCCCTTCGCGCAGCAACTCCAGGCCCGGCAGCTCGGCCGGGGTCGGCGCCTGATAGCTCCAGCCCACGACGCCGTCTCGGCCGACGATCACCAGGGCGCGCTGCGCGAAGCCACCCTCGTGCAGCACACCGAACGCTTCGCACGCCGCGCCCTTCGGCTCGAAGTCCGACAGCCCTCGAATGCTCACGCCCAGCTTCTCCTTGAAGGCTCTTTGCGCGTACGCGCTGTCGCACGAGACCCCATAGATCTCAGTCCCGCCTGCCGTCAGCTCGGGCAGCGCCTCGTCGTAGACCTGCAACTGGTCTGTACACACCGGGCTGAACGCGAACGGATAGAAGACCAAGATCGTCGTCTGCCCGTTCAGGTCGGCCTCGTCAAAGCCCTCCCCGTTTTCGCGCACCAACCGGAACGCCGGGACCTCGGCGCCGGGCTCGATCACGCTCATTTCAGAAGGATCTCGAGACGGACGTGGACCAAGCGGAGCGCGAACGCAGGGAACGTGGCGTACCCGGTACGCGAGTAACTGAGGACACAGCTCCGCGCAGTGTCCACGTTCGTTTCACTTGCGCAGGCCGAGCTCTTTGATGAGCGCCCTGTAGCCCTCTAGGTCGGTGCGCTGCATGTAGTCCAGGAACCGCCGGCGCCGCCCGACCAGCATCAACAGGCCCCTCCGCGAGTGGTGGTCTTTCTTCTGCTCGCGCAAGTGCTCGGTCAGGTGGTTGATGCGCTCGGTCAGCAGGGCAATCTGAACCCTGGTGTTGCCTGTATCGCGCTCGTCGGCGCCGAACTTGGCGGCGATCTCGCGCTTGCGCTCTGCGGTTATGGCGGCCATTTGCGCGCCAACGGTAGCAGGTGCGGTACGGAATTCGGGTCGCGCCCGCTCAGCCCCGAGCGACCAGCTCCCGGGTGTGGGCCACGTCCTCGTGAATCTGCTCGATCAAGTCCTCCGCGGTGTCAAAGCGCCGCTCGCCGCGCAGCCGCGCCAGGAAGTCCAGACGCAGGCTCGTTCCGTACAGGTCGCCGTCGAAGTCCAGGAGGTGGGCCTCGATCAGCTCGCCCCGGCCGGTCGCGAACGTCGGGCGCACACCGATGCTGACGGCGGCGGGCGTCGCGCCGTTGGCCAGGCACGCGTAGACGCCGTGGCCCGGGCAGGCCAGCGCCTCCTCGGGCACGAGGTTCGCCGTCGGAAAGCCGAGCTCGCGCCCGCGCTCGTCGCCGTGCACGACCTCGCCGCGCAGTTGAAACGGAGCGCCCAAGAAGCGCGCGGCCTGATCGACCTCGCCCGCTCCGACCAATCCTCTGATATGGCTCGAAGAAACGATCTCGCCGTCGATTTCGAGCAGCGGTCGCACAACCGTCTGAAAGCGGCCGTCGGCGGCGAGCAGTTCCGGGTCGCCCTGGGCGCGGTGTCCGAACCTGAAGTTCTCGCCGATCGCGACCCGTCCCGCGCCGAGCGCGCCGACGAGCACGTCGGCTATGAACACCTCGGCCGAGCGGGCCGCGAAGTCGGCGTCGAACGGAATCACGATCAGCTCCTCGACGCCCAGGCCTTCGATCAGCTCGGCCTTGGCCTCGAGCGTCGTCAACAGCTTCGGGGTGTGTCGCGGCGCCACGACCGAGACCGGATGGGGCTCGAAGGTGAGCACGCTGTCCGAGCCCTCGATCACCGCGCGGTGCCCGTAGTGCACGCCGTCGAAGGTGCCGACAGCGACGCTGCGCCCGGGCTTCTGGGCCGCATCCGGAGGCGGCAGGTCGGGCAGCCAGGTGACCTTCACGGACGCACAGCCTAGTGGTCTTGGCCCGGCGGCCGCACAGCCTCGTGGTCCTGGCCGGCCTCCGGCAGGAGCGCGAAGGTCTGCTCCAGCTCGATCAGCGGCGGATCCTTCCAGTCAGAGCCCTTTGGCGGCGGCGGCACCGCGTCCTTCACCGAGAACGGTCCGATCGCGGTGCGACGAAGCTCGAGGCAGTAGGCGTCGTTCAGGTCCGCGATCAGCGAACGCACGTATGTGCCAGACGAGCATTCGATCTCGTATCTCGCCAGATCGCCTTCGCGCCAGGTCTGCTCGAAGCGGTTCACCTCGACGGTGCGCTCGGGCAACTCGAACTCCTCGCCCGCGCGCGCGCGGGCGTAGGCGCGCCGGCCACCGACCTTCACCGCCGAATGGCGAGGCGGGCGCTGTTTGACCTGACCGGTCGGCAGTGCCGGCGGGTCTGGCGGGACACGTCCGGTGACGGCGATCTC
>DATJWI010000089.1:0-4786 GCA_035501375.1 Solirubrobacteraceae bacterium | reverse complement strand
CGCGCGCTCGCGAGCTGATGCCTCACGCCCCGTTCCTGCTGCCGGGAGTCGGTGCGCAGGGCGGGCGCGTCGAGGAGCTCGCGCCGGCGTTCGCGCCGGGTCGGTCGGGCGGGCTCGTCAGCTCGTCGCGCTCGATCGTCGACGCCCACAGAAACGCCGGCGGCGAGCCAGCTTCGGCGGCGTTGGCCGAAGCCGAACGCCTGCGGGCGATCGCCTGGGAGTTGGCGTAGTAACCTGGACCGGCGATGATCATCACGGTCACGCTCAACGCGGCGATCGACAAGTCGCTGTCGGTGCCTAACTTCAAGCTTGGGCGCAGGCATCGCACCGTCGAACAGCGCACGGTCGCGGGCGGCAAGGGAGTCAATATCGCCCGCACCCTGAAGGCGCTCGGACAGCCCGTGATCGCGACCGGCTTCGCGGGCGGGGTCACGGGTACCCACATCGTCGAGCAGCTCACCGACGAGGCGATCCTCAACGATTTCGTGCGCATCAAAGAGGAGTCCCGCACGAACACCTCCGTGCTGGACCCGACCACCGGCGAGCAGACCGAGATCAACGAACGGGGCCCGTCGGTGTCCGAGCACGAGGTAGAGCTGTTCGCCGACAAGCTCCTGTACCTGGCGCGCGGGGCGGCGATCGTCGTATTCGCCGGCTCGCTACCGCGCGGTGTAGACCCCGAGATCTATGCCACCTTGATTCACGATCTCGCGCGGATGGAGGTCACGACCGTGATCGACACCGACGGCGAGCCCCTGCACCACGCCGTGCGTGCCGAACCGGACATCGTCTCGCCGAACCAGCTCGAGGCCGAGGAGCTCGTCGGGCACGAGTTCGCGGGCGACGAGGAACGCTCTCTGGCGGTGCGGGAGATCGCCGCGCTCGGGCCCCGCGAGGCGATCATGACGCTGCCCGACGGTTGCTTCGCCCAGGTCCTCATCGACGGGCGTCCCACGCTCAAGCGCGCCCGCATCGACCTGCGCGAGCCGGTCGCCAAGAGCGGTTCAGGCGATGCATTCCTCGCCGGCTACCTCGCGGCGCGCTACGAATCGCGCGCTCCCGACCAATGTCTGCGCTTCGGTGTGGCCTGCGGCGCCGAGTCCATCGCCCGCCTGGGCGCCGCCCTGATCGACCCGCGCGAGGCCCGTCGCCTGATGGGCGAGGTCGAGCTCAGCGAGGTCGAGTTGCCGGCTGAGGTAAGCTGAACCGCTTGAAAGTCTGGAACTGTGCATCGGCGGGGGCCGTCTCGCTGCTGGCGGCCGCTGTGCTTGCCGGCTGCGGTGGAGGCTCCGCCAAGTCCGCCAGCGCCTCGTCCGCCTCGACGCCGGCGACCACGCCCACGACTCCCACGTCAACCGCAGCCAAGCCCCCTTCGTCCAAGCCGGCCGGGAGTTCCACGACACCGGGCACCTCGACCGGCTCAACCAAGCCCCCCGCCGCGAAGACGTCCTCCAAATCCGGCGAATCGGCCAACAAAGAACCGATCTTCGGCAAGGTCCGGCTCACGAGCCCGGCCTTCAAGACCGGCGGGCCGATCCCGGTCAAGTACACCTGCGACGGCGCCTCCGTCTCGCCACCGCTCGAATGGGGTCTCGTTCCGAAGGGCACCGCCGAAATCCTGGTCCTCGCGATCGACCTGTCCGGCAGTAGCTCCGATGCGATCCAGTGGGCCGTCGCCGGAATCTCGCCGAGCGCTAACTCCATCCCCGAAGGCGGCCTCCCGCCTGGCGCGATCGCCGGGGTCAACAGCGAAGGCAAGATCGGCTGGGGCGCCATCTGCGGGACCAAAGGTCAACTGCACCGCGTCGGTTTCCTCTTCTACGCGCTCAAGCACCCGCTCGGGCTGAAGTCCGGCTTCAATCCGATCCAGGTCCGCGGTGGACTGAAGGGGTCGGTTCTGGGGACCGGCCTGACCTTGGCCACGTATAACCGGCCCTCCTGAGCGCCGCGCCTGGTCATCTGAAGTCCGCCCTCTGCCGGCCGTGAAGCCGACATAGTCGTCCGCGGCCCTCCGCGGGCGCTGTGGGTCCGCTCAGCCCCCGGCCACGTCCCTGCGCAAAAACACCAGGTAGGCCGCGATCAAAGCCGGCATCGCATACAAGGCGCAGACCCAAGCCGAATGGCCGATCGGCGCCCAGTCGGTGGGCGTCCTCAACAGGCCGTGCCAGTTCTCGAACTGTTCGGTAAGCAGATAAGGCTGTATGCCTTCGATGCCGGGGATGCCCGACACGATGTACAGCAAGATCACGATCCCGATCGTGCCGACGACCGAAGCGGCGCTATTGCGAGTCGCGGTCGACAGCAGCAGGCCTATGCAAGTGACCGTCAGCAGCGGGATCAGGTAGCAGACGTTCGCGGCGAGCACGAGCGCCAGACCTTCGGGCGCGGAGACGTGCGAGCCGGAAAAGGTCACGACTTCGTGAAAACCCCACGACGCGACTCCCGCCACGGTCGCCACGACCGCCGAGCAGAACACCGCGACTGTCGCGTAGGTCATCGCGGCCAAGGCCTTGGCCGCGAACACCTGACCCCTGTCGACCGACCTCGTCAGGATCGTCTTCAGGGTTCCGTTGCCGTCCTCGGCGGCGACGATGTCCCCGGCGACCAGAGCCGCGATCAGCGGCAGCATGAAGACCGACAGGAACAGCAACATCAGGACCGGCGTGGCCAGTCCGGACTGAGTGATGTGTGACATGAAGATGCTGCCATCGCCGTGCCCGCCCCCGTGCCCGCCCCGCAAACGCTCGACGGTTACGAAGATCAGCGGGATCGCGACGGCCAAGCCGAGGCCGAGGTAGGTCCGCTTCTGTGCCACGAGCTTGCGCAACTCCCAGCGCCAGACCGTCAGGACGGAGGGCCTGCGCGTGCGCGCGCGGGCGCCCCCTGTGGGAGCCAGCGTCGGAGTCGCTTCGAATGCGCTCATCTTCTGTGCGCCTCGCCCTCGATCGCCGCGGCCGTAGGTAGGGGCTCGCCCGGCGCGCTCCCGTTGCTCGTCGTGGCCCGCGCCCCGGCGCCATTGCCCGCCGAGATGGCCTGCTTACCGCGGTCGCCATCAGCGACCTCGCCCTCGGTCAACCTGAAGAACAGGTCCTCGAGCGTCGCCAGCTCCGGCGTCAGCGCGAGGATGCCGATGCCCGCGGCGCCCAGAGCGAGCGAGACGGCGCCCACGTCGGACTCCTGGGCCTGGAAGTGAAGGGCGCCGTGCTCGTCCCTGCCGGGGCGCTCGACGTCCGGTCGTCCGTCCAGGAGCTCGAGGGCACGTGTGTCGTCGGTCGTGCGCAGCCTGTAGCCGGCCCCTCCCTGGCGCCTGAGGTCGGTCAGCGCGCCCTCGTACACGACCCTGCCGCGATCCACGATCGCCACGCGGTCGCACAGTTCCTGGACCTCTGGCAACTGGTGGCTCGACAGCAGAACCGTGATCCCGTCGTCCGCCAACCGCCTGATCAAGGCTCTCATGTCCCTCATCCCGGCCGGATCCAGGCCGGTCGCCGGCTCGTCGAGGATCAACAGCTTCGGCTTGCGCAGCAGGGCCGCCGCGATCCCGAGGCGCTGTCTCATACCGTGGGAGTAGCCGCCGACGCGATGCTGGGCTCTTGGGCTCAGCTCGACCACGTCCAGGACCTCGTCGATACGGCCTCGAGCCCCGGCGCCGTCGAGCGCGGCGAGCAGCTCCAGGTTCTTGCGGGCGGTCAGATACGGGTAGAAGCGCGGCGCCTCCACGAAGCCGGCGACCCCCTCCAGCGCCCTCGCCCCGTCCCTGATCGGGTCACGGCCGAACAGCTCGACTTCGCCCTCGGTCGGCATGATCAGGCCGAGCGCCATTCTCAACGTCGTCGTCTTGCCGGCGCCGTTGGGCCCGAGGAAGCCGTACACGTCGCCGGCGTTCACGTTCAGGTCGATGTTGTCAACCGCCAAGACCTCCTTGTAACGCTTGACGAGTCCCCTTGCCCTGACCGGCGGCGCTTCGTCGTTCACAGCCTCACAGGCCCTTGGCGACCGCTTCGACGGCGCTCTGTTCGACGGCGCCGGCGACCAGGTATCTGACGCCCTGGCGCTCGAAGCTGAGCAAGGTCCCCAGCTGGGTGGTCAGCTCGCCGGCGGTCACGTTGCCGACTTTGACCTGCTGCACGCCTTCGGGCAGGGGCGAAGACCGCTCCGCGCCGGAGCCGGCCCTGCCTTCGAGGACGGCGATCGTGGAAGGCCCCTTGCCGAACGTCCTCAGCTTCGGGTGTTCGCCGCCCTGTTCTGAGCCGCCTTCGTCGGGGCCGTGTTCGGGCAGGACCACCTCTTCGATCTTGGCGCTTGCCGGCGGTTCGAATGCGAGCGTGGACATTCCGACCGAGCCGTAAGAGATCGAGGTGGCGGTCAGTTCGAGCACCGGCGCCGAACCGTTGGTCGAGTAGAGCGCGGCTCGCAGGGGCGCGCCGTGGACGGCGTCCCACGAGAGCTCGGCCCTGCCGACGAGGCTGCCCTTTTCCTTCGGCGACGCGCTCACCGTGTACGCGGCCTGTCCCGCGATGTTCGTCGGCTCGGCGCCCGACACTTCCGCGTGTTCGTCCAGCTTAGAGATCGCTTCTTCGATCTTCGCGACGTTCGGAGGGCCCTGATCGGCGGGGCCCGAGCCCGGTGCGCCCGAGCCGGCGGTCTGATGCCAAGAGCCTTCGTGAGCGGGCACCTTGTACCGGTAGAGCGTGTTCGAAGACGCGTCATACATCGAGACCGTCCCGTTCCCGTTGCTGTAGATCTGGGTGTCGCCCTGCTGGGATTGCAGCTCCAAGCGAAAGCC
>DATJWI010000088.1:0-2023 GCA_035501375.1 Solirubrobacteraceae bacterium | reverse complement strand
GAGCGCCTCCTTCCCGGCGCTGCCCGCGCGCGCGAGCCCTCGCTCGCGCCGACCCTGCGCTTGGCGCTCGAAGCCCCCGACGACCATTCCGTCGATCCCCGGCTCGTGGTTCCGGCGCTGCGCTCGGCCTGCCTGTCGGCCGGGGCTTCGTTCCGCGAAGGGGCCCTGGTCGAGGCATTCGATTTGGCCGGCACGCGCGCGCGCGTAGGGGCCGTGTCAGAGGGTGTCGAGTTGGATGGTCTACGCGCGCGCGCGAATGCTGCGTCAGAGGGTTCCGATTTGGGTGGTCTACGCGCGCGCGCGACTGCCGGCGCAGAGGACATCGAAGGCGGGAGCGCTCCGGAAAGATTTCGGGGCCGCGTTGGCGCCGAGCGGGTCGTCGGCGTGCGCCTGCGCGGAGGCGAGCGCGTACGGGCGGGCCATGTCGTGCTCGCCGCCGGTCCCTGGAGCGCCCAGATCGGCGGGCTGCCCGCGAACGCTCAGGTGCCCGTGCGGCCCGTCAAGGGCCAGATCCTGCGCCTGCGCGACCCCGCCGGGCCGGGCCTGCTGACGAGGGTCATCCGCTTCCAGGGCGGCTACCTGGTCCCGCGCGGCGACGGCCGCTACGTGCTCGGGGCGACCGTCGAGGAGCAGGGCTTCGAGCTGGAGCCGACCGCCGGCGGCGTCCACGGGCTGCTGCGCGACGCCACCGACTTGGTGCCCGGGATCGAGGAGCTCCGGATCGAGGAGCTGTCGGTCGGCCTGAGGCCCGGCACGCTCGACAACACGCCCCTGATCGGGCCCAGCCCGCTCCCCGGCCTCGTCCTGGCGACCGGCCACTACCGCAACGGCATCCTGCTGGCGCCGCTCACCGCCGACCTGGTCGTCGCTGACTTGGCCGGTCAGCCGGCGCAGGCGGGCCTGCCGGCCGCGAAGGACATGGACGGGCGCGATAGGCAGCCGGGCGCGCAGCCCGGCCAGGAGGGCGTGCAGGCGGGCCAGGAGGGCGTGCAGGCGGGCCAGCAGGCGGGCCAGGCGGGCGTGCCGGCGGGCCAGGCGGGCGTGCAGGCGGACCAGGCGGGCGTGCCGGCGGTGCCCGCGTGATCGTCAACGGCGAGCCCGCCGACATTCCGGCCGGCGAGACGGTCGTCGCCGTGCTGCGGCGGCTCGGCCTGGACGCGGACGCGAAGGGCGTCGCCGTGGCGGTGGACGGCGAGGTCCTGCCGCGGGCCTCTTGGACTTCGTTCGCGCTCCCGCCCGACGCCCGCGTCGAGATCCTGACCGCGATGCAAGGAGGTTGACGAACGTGGACGCCCAGGCCCAGGCCGCCACGCGCGCTCAGCGAGACGGCTCACGCTCTGCGCCCGAGGACCCGGGCGTGTCCGACGAGGACGTGCTGACGATCGCCGGCAAGACCCTGCGCTCGCGCCTCTTGCTCGGCACCGGCGGCTTCCCGTCGCTGGACCTGATGGCCGAGGCGATCGCGGCCAGCGGATCGGAGCTGGTCACGGTCGCGCTGCGACGATTGGGCCCCACCCGCCCGGGTGGGGATCTCAAACGGACAGGCTCGCTGATCGACGTGCTCGCGCGCGCGCGAGTCGGCCTGTTGCCGAACACCGCCGGCTGCCGGACCGCCCGCGACGCGGTCCTCACGGCCAAGCTCGCGAGGGAGGCGTTCGCGACCGACTGGATCAAGCTCGAGGTGATCGGCGACGAGGACACGCTCCTGCCCGACGCCCCCGAGCTGCTGCTCGCCGCCGAGCAACTCGTCGACGAAGGCTTCACCGTCCTGCCCTACACGACCGACGACCCCGTGCTCGCCCGGCGCCTCGCCGACGTCGGCTGCGCCGCGGTGATGCCGTTGGGCTCGCCGATCGGCAGCGGCGCCGGCATCCGCAACCCCTACAACATCGCGCTCATCAGAGAGGCCGTCGACGTGCCGGTCGTGCTCGACGCCGGCATCGGCACCGCCTCGGACGCCGCCTTGGCGATGGAGCTGGGCTGCGACGCGGTCATGGCCGCCTCCTCGATCTCCAGGGCCGAA
>DATJWI010000087.1:0-4797 GCA_035501375.1 Solirubrobacteraceae bacterium | reverse complement strand
CCTGCGCGATCTGCCCGCCGTCCAAGGGGAAGGCCGGGATCAGGTTGAACACGAGCACGAACATGTTCACCGTCGCCAGCCAGCTCAGCCAGACGAACAGGGGCGTCGCGTGCACGCCGCTGCCGGCCGTCGCGACTTCGGTGAAATGCCCGCCCGGTTCGGTCAGATGCGCGGCCAGCGTGGCGAGCACGACTATCGCGAACGTCACCGCCGGGCCGGCTACCGCGACCCCCAGCTGCGATCCGGGCGTGCGCGCCGGCTCGCTTCTCGTCAAGCCGCCGAACGCCCACAGATCGATGCCCAACACCGCCAAGCCGTTGCGCTTTGCCACGAGCGCATGTCCCAGCTCGTGCAGGATCACCGACACGAAGAACGACAGCACGATCGCCACCGTCACGAAATAAGCGTTCGTCTGCGACCCGCCGAGCACTTCGTGGAAGTACGGCGTCAGCGCGATCACGAACAAGAACAAGACCACGAACCAGCTGATGCCCGCGCCGATCCTGATGCCGAACACCCTGGCGAGCTGGAAATTGGTGCGCCTGACCATCACTCCCGTCAATGTTAGGCCGATCGCGCGATCGGCCCGGCGCGGCCGGAACCGGCCCGCGCTCGCATCGCCATTCACGTCCCGCGACCAGGACCCTGCCGGAAGCAATGGCCGTCAGCGGCGGCGGCCGGTCGCAACAGGCCGCGGCGTCGTCGTCGCCTATGCCTGGGGCTGGCTTCTGGCGATAATGGCCTGAAAGTCGGTGCCCGCCGGCAGCGTGCCGTACTCCAGGCCTGAGTCGCCCGCCAGGCGCGCGCCGCAGAAGGCGTCGGCGACCGCGCTCGGCGCGTGCCTTACGAGCAGCGAGCCCTGCAGGCACAGCGCCATCGACTCGACGATCCTGCGCGCCCTCGTCTGCAGCGTCTCGGGCTCGCCGGCAGTGAACTGCGACTCCAGCTCGGCGATCCTCGCGTCCAGTCTCGGGTCTGCGCCCTGGGCCAGCTTGACCTCGTGCAGGAAGACCTCCAGCGACCTCGGCTCCTTGACGAGCGCTCTCAGCACGTCCAGGCTCATCACGTTGCCCGAGCCCTCCCAGATCGAGGCCAGCGGCGCCTCCCGGTAGAGCCTCGGCATCCCCGACTCCTCGACGTATCCCGCGCCGCCAAGGCACTCCAGCGCCTCGAACGCGTGGTTCGGCATGCGCTTGCACGTCCAGTACTTGCCGACCGCCGTCGCCAGGCGCTTGAACAGCTGCGCGTCGCTTTTGTCCTCGCTGGCTTCGGCATCGTCCGCAGCTTCGTCGTAGGCCCTCGCCAGCCTCATCGCCAGCGCCGTCGTCGCCTCGGATTCGAGGCACAGGTCGGCGAGCACGTTTTCCATCAGCGGCTGCTCGATCAGCAGCCCGCCGAACGCAGACCTGTGCGCCGCGTGGTGTGTGGCGCCCACAACCGCCGCCCTCATGCCCGCGGCCGAGCCGATCACGCAGTCGAGCCTCGTATGCCCCACCATCTCGATGATCGTCGGCACGCCTCTGCCCGGCTCGCCGACCATCCTCGCCCACGCGCCATGCAGCTCGATCTCGCTGGATGCGTTCGACCGATTGCCGAGCTTGTCCTTGAGCCGCTGTATATGCATAGCGTTGCGCGTGCCGTCGGGCAGGATCCTCGGCATCAGAAAGCACGACAGGCCGCCCCGCTCGCCCTCGCCGGCCTCGGCCTGGGCCAGCACCAAAAAGAGGTCGGACATCGGCGCCGAGCAGAACCACTTGTGCCCTGTCAGCTCGTACTCTGCTCCGGCCCGGGTGGGTGGGCTTCCAGACACAGGCCTGGCGACCGTCGTGTTCGCCCGCACGTCCGAACCGCCCTGCTTCTCGGTCATCGCCATGCCCGCGATCGCCGAGCCCTTCTCGGCGGCCGGGACCGAGCGCGGGTCGTAGCTCGTGGCGGTCACCAGCGGCTCCCACTCGGCCGCCAGCTCCGGCTGGGCCCTCAGCGCCGGCACGACCGCGAACGTCATCGTGATCGGGCACGCATAGCCGGCCTCTGCCTGCATAGCCGTCATGTACATCGCGGCTCTCGCCACGTGGACAGCCGGCTTGGCGACCTCTCGCCATGGCAACGCATGAAGCTCGTGCTCGACCCCCATCCTCATCAGCTGATGCCACGCCGGATGAAACTCGACCTCGTCGATCCTGTGCCCGTAGCGGTCGTGAGTCTTCAGGACCGGCTCGTTTTCGTTGGCCTGCCAGCCCCATACCTGCTGTGGCTCGCCGCCGATCAGCTCGCCCAGCTCGCTTGCGCGCTCCAGCGCCCACGACGCCCCCTCGCGCTCGGTCGCCTCGACCAGGGGCGTGTTGTCCGCGAACACGTTCCGGCCATCGAGCGGCGGGACCTGGTTGAAGACCTCGTGCGTCTTCCACGGGGCCCTTGCCTCGCCGGTCTTCGTCTTCGGGATCGTCGCCATGTCCACTCGACAGGGTACTCGCATGCAGTGGGTCCGGCGGGCGCGACCGGCGAGGCGCCCGCGATAGCATCGCCACCCCCGGCGACCCTCCCCACACCGCGAAGGACCGAACCATGGCTGACAAGATCAAGGTCAAGAACCCGATAGTCGAGCTCGACGGCGACGAGATGACGAGGGTCATCTGGTCGTTCATCAAGGACCAGCTGATCCTTCCCTACCTGGACGTCGACCTGCGTGCCTTCGACCTGTCGATCGAGTCGCGCGACGCGACCCGCGACCAGATCACCGTCGAAGCGGCGCAGGCGATCAAGGAGCACGGCGTCGGCGTGAAGTGCGCCACGATCACCCCCGACGAGGCCCGGGTCCAGGAGTTCGGGCTCCACGAGATGTACAAATCGCCGAACGGCACGATCCGAAACATCCTCGGCGGGGTCATCTTCAGGGAGCCGATCGTGATCTCGAACATCCCGAGGCTGGTACCCGGCTGGACCAAGCCGATCGTGATCGGCAGGCACGCGTTCGGGGATCAATACAGGGCGACCGACACCCTGATCCCCGGCGAGGGCAAGCTGATGCTCACGTTCACCCCGGCCGACGGCTCCGAGCCGATCGAGCTAGACGTGTACGACTTTCAGGGGCCCGGCATCGCGATGGCGATGTACAACCTCGACGCCTCGATCCGCGATTTCGCACGGGCCTCGATGCGCTACGGCTTGGATCGCGGCTTCCCGGTCTACATGTCGACCAAGAACACGATCCTCAAAAAGTACGACGGGCGCTTCAAAGACATCTTCGCCGAGGTCTACGAGACCGAGTTCAAGTCCGATTTCGAGGTCGCCGGGCTCACCTACGAACACCGCCTGATCGACGACATGGTCGCCTCGGCCTTGAAGTGGGAAGGCGGCTACGTCTGGGCATGCAAGAACTACGACGGCGACGTCCAATCGGACACGGTCGCCCAGGGCTTCGGGTCGCTCGGCCTGATGACAAGCGTCCTGATGACCGCCGACGGCAGGACCGTCGAGGCCGAGGCCGCGCACGGCACGGTCACTCGTCACTACCGCCTTCACCAGCAGAACAAGCCGACCTCGACCAACCCGATCGCCTCGATCTTCGCCTGGACGCGCGGCCTGTCCGCGCGCGGGCGCATGGACGGCACGCCGGCCGTCAGCGAGTTCGCCGAGAAGCTCGAGCGCGTCTGCGTCCAGACAGTCGAAGCTGGCCACATGACCAAGGACCTGGCGGTGCTCGTCGGGCCCGACCAGGAGTGGCAGACAACCCAGGAGTTCCTCACTTCAATCGACGACAACCTCAAGCGGGAGATGACCTAGTGAGCAAACCAGTGAGAGTCACCGTCACCGGCGCCGCCGGACAGATCGGCTACAGCATCGTGTTTCGCATCGCTTCCGGCCAGCTGCTCGGTCCCGACCAGCCGGTCGATCTACGGCTCCTGGAGATTCCGCCGGCGATGGGAGCCCTCGAGGGCGTCGCGATGGAGATCGTCGACTGTGCCTTCCCGCTGCTGTCAGGTCTCGACCTCCACGACAACCCCGACGACGCGTTCGACGGTACCCAGATCGCGCTCCTGGTCGGCTCGCGCCCGCGCACGAAGGGCATGGAGCGGGCCGAGCTGCTTTCCGAGAACGGCAAGATCTTCACCGTTCAGGGCCGTGCCCTCAACGAGCGCGCCGCCGATGACGTCAAAGTCCTGGTCGTCGGCAACCCGGCCAACACCAACTGCCTGATCGCGATGTCCAGCGCTCCCGACATTCCCCGCGAGCGCTTCACCGCGATGCTGCGCCTCGACCACAACCGCGCAATCGCCCAGCTGGCCTCAAAGCTCGCCGTTCCAGTCAGCGACGTCAGTCAGATGGGCGTCTGGGGCAACCATTCGCCGACGATGTATCCCGATCTGTTCCATGCCAAGGTCCGCGGGGATCAGGCCGCCGCGGTCGTCGACGACCAAGCTTGGATCGAAAACGATTTCCTGCCAAACGTCGGCAAACGCGGCGCCGCCATCATCGAGGCGCGCGGAGCCTCCTCGGCCGCGTCGGCCGCAAACGCGGCGATCGACCACGTCCACGACTGGGTAAACGGGACCGATGGCGCCTGGGTCTCGATGGGTGTTCCCTCGGACGGCTCCTACTCCATCCCCGAGGGCTTGATCTGCGGCTTTCCGTGCACCTGCTCGAACGGCGAGTACACGATCGTCGACGGTCTCGATCTCGACGAGTTCTCCAGGTCCCGCATCGACGCCTCCGTACAGGAGCTCGTCTCCGAGCGCGACACGGTCGCCGACCTCGGCCTCATCTGAGACCCAAAAAAAGGGCGCGGCCGAAGCCGCG
>DATJWI010000086.1:0-7928 GCA_035501375.1 Solirubrobacteraceae bacterium | reverse complement strand
GTCTTGCGCCACCACCTTTTCGGGCGCCGATCTGGGCGCCGCATGGACTTTGCCGGGGATCTCGAGAAACGCGGCGCCCGTGCGTGCGCGCACGCAGCGTCTCTGGTTTTGGGCTTGCGCTCAGCGAGCCCCCTGGCCGATCCGGGGAGACGTCCGGCCGTGGCCGCTAAGCCCAGGTCTCCCACACAAGATCGTCCTCTTCGTCGATGACCGCGTGGCGATGGTCGAGCGCCGGATCGAGGTCCGGGCAGTCCAGGCGCAGGTGCGCTCCCCTGCTCTCTTTCCGGGCCAGCGCGCACTGGGCGATCAGCCTGACCAGGGGATAAGGGTCGTCCAGCAGCCGACCGAGGCCTTCGGCGGCGCGCTCGATGCCGGCGTCGCGCCACAGCGCCGCCTTCGTCTCAGGGCTCGCCGCCGTCGGCGCCTCCAAGGCGCGCAGCGCCTGCTGCTCGCCAACCGTAGGTTCGGCCGGAGCCGGCTCGCTCAACGCCTCGCCGACCGCCCGGCGCGCGAACACGAAGCACTCGCTGAGCGAGTTCGAGGCCAGCCTGTTCGCGCCGTGCAGACCCGTGCACGAGGACTCTCCGACCACATACAAACCGGGCACGCTCGAGCGGGCGTTCAGGTCGACCGCGATCCCGCCCATCGCGTAATGCGCGGCCGGCGCCACCGGAACCAGGTCCCGTGCCGGATCGAGGCCCGCCTCCCGCAGCGCCGCGACCACGTTGGGGAAATGGGCCTCGTCGACGCCCCTCATGTCCAATCCGACCGCGCTCGCGCCCGTCTCCCGCAGGTGAGCCTGAATCGCCCTCGACACTTCGTCCCTGGGCGCCAGCTCGTCAACGAACCTGTCTCCGGTGTCCAGGTCGTGCAGCGTCGCCCCCTCGCCCCTGATCGCCTCGGTGACCAGGAACCCTTCGCGCCCGGCCACGCCGATCACCGCGGTCGGATGGAACTGCAACATCTCCAGGTCCGCCAGCCTCGCACCCACCGCATGTCCGAGCAGCAGGCCGACCCCCTGTGAGCCCGGCGGGTTGGTCGTTCTCGCCCACAGCGCAGCGGCGCCGCCCGTCGCCAGGACGACAGCGCGGGCCCAGACCACGTGGCCGTCTTCGCAGGCCAGCCCCCTGCAGCGGCCATCCTCCGGGAATCGAGCCTGTGTCCCGGCGTCTTGGCTGCCCTCGTGCCCGCCGGCCTCGCCACCTCCGCCCCCACCGCGCCCTTCGCGCCACAACGCCCGGGCGCGTGTTCCCTCCAAGACCGTTATCCGGGGGTCGGCCGCCACCAGCGCAGACAGCTGCCTGACCAGGCGCCGTCCCGTGGCCGAGCCGCCGGCATGGACGATGCGTCGGATCGAGTGTCCGCCCTCCAAACCCAATGCCAACCGCCCGAAGCGATCGGCGTCGAAGCGCACGCCGAGCGCCTGCAGGTCCGCTACGCACTCGGGCGCTTCCCTGACGAGTATCTCGGCGGCCGAGGGCCTTACCAAGTCGCGGCCGGCTCGTTCGGTGTCGGCGCGATGCAGCTCTGGACTGTCGTCGGCCGCCAACGCGGCCGCCAACCCTCCCTGAGCCCAGTAGCTGGCCGTCTGGGCCAGCGGTGTGGCCGACACCAGCACGACACTCGCTCTCTCTCTGGCCGCGCACAGCGCCGCATACAGGCCGGCGGCGCCGGCCCCGACGACCGCCAGGTCGGCTTTCAGGAGCGTGGCATCGGAGTCGCTTGCGGTGGGCGCCCTTCGTCTGGTGCCGGTCGGCTTGGTCTTGGATGGCATCTTAGGTCCGACGTCGCTTCGGCGAATGTCTGTCGATCGGGCCTTGCTCAGGCCGAATGTTCGCCCCCGGGCGAGCGTCGTGGCGGCTTATTTTTTCGTGCGCGGCAGAAAGCCTGCTTTGCGCAGCGCTTCCGCGGCGGCGGTCCGGTTCGTGATCGTCCGCGTGTTCGTAGTCGAGCTGGCCCCCGGCGTTTGCGCAGCGCCAGTCGAGTTGGAGCTCGGCGCCAGCGTCGTCGGAGTGCCCGGTCCGGATGCGCCGCCGCCCGGCGCGACGGCGCCGCCCGAGCCCGTGATCCCGCTGGGGCCCGTCGCCCCCGTCGCGCCCGTTGCGCCCGTTGCGCCCGTTGCGCCCGTTGCGGCGCCGGTGGTCGGGATCGTGGCCGGCGTGACCGGAGTGGTCGCGGTTATAGTCGTTGTCACCGGCGGTGGCGTCTTGGCCGTGCCCGAGCCACCGCTCAGCTTGACGATCGAGGCTGCGAGCACGCCCAAAGCGAGCGCCGCCACGACGCCGATCGCCACGAGCGGCGCCTTCCAGTTCGTCGGGGCAGCCAGTCGCGTGCGCGCGGCGGCACCGCAACTCAGACACCACTCCTGGGCCGGATCCAGAGGCGCGCCGCACAGCGGGCAGGCCGCGTCGACCGGCATCGGCGTCTGACCGACCGCTGGCTCCACCGGCGAGATCCCCGATGCTTGATCGATCGCCGTTCCCGCCGGCGAGGCGCCCGACGTTTGACCGACCGCTGCTCCCGCCGGCGAGGCGTCCGCCGCCGCGCTCATGTTCCTCGTTGTGGTGGCCTGATGATCTCGGTCGGCTGGTCGGCCCCGGACACCCCACCCTCAGCTGAGCCCGGGCCGCCGTCCCCGACGCCAGGGGCAGGGCCAGCTGGCGGCAGGTTGCTCGGGGCGGGTGGCTTCGCTGGGTCACCGCCAGAGGGCTTGCCGCCTGCTGGCGCGTCCGTCGACGCCTGGGCCCGAGAGCCCGCCGGAGTCGCGGCGGGAGTGGAAGTCGCGCCCAGGCTGGACGTCGGGCTCGGAGCCGCGACGGCGGCCGATGCCGGGGCCGGCACCGAGCCGGAGACGGCGGTCTGCGCCTGGGCAGGGGGGGCCCCGAATGGCTGTCCGGTGGCCGGGGGTCCGCCGAAGACGCTCGCCGGGGCCGCCGAGCCCGCGACGGGACGCTCGGCGTTGACGTCCATGGCCAGACCGCAGTTCGGGCAGAAGCGGTCGTCGCTGCCGTGGATTGCCGCGCAACGGGGGCAGGCGGCGATTCCGGCCTCCCTCAGGATGGTCACCGGCCGGCGCTCGGCGAGCACGTTTTCGAGCGTCCGCAGCTCGCCGTCGATCCGTCCGATCGTGTCGAGCTTGGCCAGCACAAGTGGGTCGTTGCGCTGGCCGAAGCGATGCAGGTCGAACACCAGGCCGCCGAGATCTCGATAAGCGAGCTCTCTCGCCTTGCGCAGGAACCGGATGCGTCGTCGCATGCGCCCGCGCTCTGCGAACCCCGGTGTCCCGGTCTGTCCGCCGCCCGCGTTCGGGGCCTGTTCAGGGCTTGCCTCTGCCCCCGGTCCGGGCTCGGGAGCGACCCGGTCCGTGTCGGGGGCGCCCGGTCCCGTCTCCGGCCCCGGCGTTGCTCCGGCCCGGTTGAGGGCCTCGACGGGCTCGGCGGGCTCGACGGCAGCGTCGGTCGGGCGCTGCAGCAGCGTGTTCTCATCCACGGTCGCGCTCGCTCGCCGTTCGTTGCCGCTGGGCTCCGGGTGCGTGGGCTCCGCAGAGGCGGAAGTGATGCGGGGTGACTCGTCCACCGTCGCGAATGCTACTCAGCACACGAGCTGGAGTCCGCCGGCCCCTGCTTCCCTCTGGTTCTCGGTCACGCTCGAAGGGGCCCGGGCCAGTCTCAACGGGGTCGCTCGAGGGCGGAGCGCCAGGCCGCGACGACACGCTCGGCCATCGCCTGGGCGGAGTACGGCTCGGCGTGGGCGCGACCTTGGACGCGCGGATCTCGATCGAGCAGATGGGGAGCCAGCGCGTCGCGCCAGACCTTTAGCTCGAACGGTGCGCACAGGGTGCCCTCGACACCGCGCAACGCCTCCGGATGGACTCCGACCGGTGTCGCCAGAACCGGCACGTCGCAGGCCAGGGCCTCGAGCACCGCCAAGCCGAAGCCCTCGCGTTCGGAAGGCACGACGACCGCGTTCGCCGCGTTGATCCACTTCGCCATCAGCTCGGGGGCGACGCCGCCCAGGGCGAGTACTTCGACGTCTGCGTCTCTGGCCAGCGCGAGCGCCTCGTCATAGCGCTTCTCGGGACGGGTCGGGCTGGCCGGGAACAGCACGAACGGCTCGTCGGGATCGATCTCGAGCTCGGCCCTAGTCTCAGCTCTCGGGAGTGGCCGAAAGCGGACGAGATCGACGCCGCAGGGCAGCACCTGGGCGCGCTCGCGTCCGGCCGGAAGTAGCTCGGCCAGCGGGGCCGACGCGGCTGCGAGGACGTCCATCCTGGGGATCGCTTTGCGGGTCAGCTCGCGTGTGCGCGGATGGCTGAGATCGGTTCCATGCACCGTCAGAGCCCGTACGCGCGCGCGTACGGCGAGCGCGGGCCAGGCGGTCAGGCCGTAGTGGGCATGCACGACGTCGAGCTCGGTCCGCCCGTATCGGCGCCGTAGTTCCCAGGCGCCGCGCACGAGCCCGGCCTTGCCGGGCGCGATCTCGTGCAGATCGACCTCGATCCCCTCGATCCTGCGCAACGCGTCGACCTGGTCGCGCACGAAACGCCCGCGCGCGGGATGGGCTGCGTCGGGCAGCATGTTCGAGACGACCAGCGCGCGCACCGCGCTGACGGTAGCGCTCTGAGATGATGGCCCTATGAGCAGCCAGCCTGCAAGGCCCGACTTACGCACGCGCGAGCCGGGCGATCCGCGCGCCCGGCCGATCGCCGTGTTCGACTCCGGAGTCGGCGGGCTCACGGTGTTGCACGAGCTGCTGGTGCGGCTGCCGCGCGAGGATTTCGTCTATCTCGGCGATACCGCCAGGTTTCCGTACGGTCAGCGTCCTCCTGAGGAGATCGAGCGCTTCGCGATCGAGATCGCCGAAGAGCTGCTGCGCAGGCGCGCCAAGCTATTGGTTGTGGCCTGCAACTCGGCGACCTCGGCGGCGCTGCCCAGCCTGAGCGCCATGATGCGTCAGACGACGCTTGGCATCGACGTACTCGGCGTCGTCAGGCCCGAGGCGCTCCAGGCCGTGGCTGCCACCCGCAGCGGCCAGATCGGCCTGCTCGCGACGCCGACGACGGTCGCCAGCGGCGCTTACGAGCAAGCCGTTGCGGCCGTCGATCCACATGTCGCCCTGCACTCCGTGCCATGCCCGACACTGGCCTCGATCGTCCAGGCTGGCCGGCAGTTCGACGAGCAGGCCGTCGCGACCGTACGCGAGGTCTGCGAGCCCTTGCGGCGCGCCGGCGTGGACACGGTCATCCTCGGCTGCACCCATTACCCGCTGCTCGCGCCGATGCTGCAGCGAATGCTGGGACCCGAGGTCTCGCTCGTGACCTCCGGGGCGGCGCTAGCGCGTCAGGTCGAGCACGCGCTCGGTACTCGCGACCTGCGTAACCCGAGGATCGAAGGAGAAGGCGAATACCGCTTTCTGTGCACCGGCGATGTGGCTTCGTTCAGAGAGCTCGGCACGCGCTTTCTGCAGATGCCGTTGGGAGCGGTCGAGCACGTCGAGCTCGCGGACGTCGGGGCCTTGGCGTGAGCTCGCGCAGCTACGGCCGCGGATCCGACGAGTTGCGCCCGACTACGATCGAGTCCGGTTTCGTGCGTACGGCAACGGGCTCGGCCTTGATCTCGGTGGGCGAGACCCGGGTGATCTGCACGGCCTCGGCTCAGGAGTCCGTCCCTCGCTGGATGACAGGCAAGGGCAAGGGCTGGGTGACGGCCGAGTACGCGATGCTGCCCGCATCGACCGGCGACCGCAAGCAGCGCGACATCGCCAAGGGACGCCTCGACGGGCGTAGCGTCGAGATTCAACGCCTGATCGGCCGATCGCTACGCGGCGTCGTCGACTTCAAGGCGCTCGGCGAACGGACCATCTACCTCGACTGCGACGTCCTGCAGGCCGACGGAGGCACGCGCTGCGCCTCGATCACGGGCGCCTACGTGGCCTTGGCCTTGGCGTGCGCCGAGCTGCGCCGGAAAGACAGGCTCAAGGAGAGTCCCCTGACGGGCTCGGTCGCGGCCGTCTCGTGCGGGATCGTCGGGGGCCAGCCCCGCCTGGATCTCGATTACGGCGAGGACTCAAATGCCGAGGTCGACGCCAACGTCGTGATGACCGGCGAGGGCGGGCTCGTCGAGGTCCAGGCGACCGCCGAGCGCACCCCGCTCTCGCGGGCCCATCTGGACGAGCTTCTGGCGCTAGCGGCGGACGGCATCGAGACGCTGCGCGAGCTGCAGGCCCTGGCGATCGCCGAGGCGACCCTGGCCGGGGCCCAGTAGAGCGGTCTCGAGCCCGGTGAGCGCCCTGGTTCTGGCCACCCGCAACGAGCACAAGCGCTTGGAGTTTGCGCGCCTGTTGTCGGGTCTGGAGATCCTGGCGCTGACCGATGGCGTCGAGCTGCCGCCCGAGGACGGCCTCACGTTCGCCGAGAACGCGCTCGGCAAGGCCCGCGCGGCCGCCACGGCGACGGGAGCGCCGAGTATCGCCGACGATTCCGGCATCGAAGCCGCCGCGCTCGACGGGCGCCCGGGGGTGCGCTCGGCGCGCTATGCCGGCGAGCAGGCCACCGACGAGCAGAACCTGGCGCTCCTGCTGCGCGAAGCGCCCGCCGGCAGCGCCCTCGAATACGTTTGCGCTCTCGCCTACGTCGACCCGGTCGCCGGCGTCGAGCGTCTGTTCGAGGGACGCTGCGCCGGCACGCTCGCCGCCGAGCCACGCGGGGAACGAGGCTTCGGTTATGACCCCGCGTTCCTGCCCGACGATCGGCCCGGCGGCCGCACGATGGCGGAGCTCGCCGACGTCGAGAAGGACGAGATCAGCCACCGCGGCCGAGCCGCCAAAGAACTGCTCGAGTGGTTGAAGATCGGTACGGCCGGGTCGGCGAGCTGACCTTCGATTGCCGCCCTACGGCCCGATGGCCGCCCGAGAGCCCATCTCGTTGGAGTTGTGCCGCTCACAGCAGGTTGATCGCCGCCGCGGCTGCCACGGCCGCGGATAGTCCGGAGTAGCCGACATAGCCTGCCAGCAGCAGAAGGCAGGCGGTCAGCAAGGCGACCAGCACGGTCACGATCCAGGCGGCGCGTTCGAACGTCATAAAGAAGCATTCTGGCCGATGCTGCGGTCGCCGAGCCGGTGGGAGCGTCCGCGAACGCTGTTAGCGTCATCTCGAACAGCGCTCTCCGTCCGTCGGGCGGCGGGCTTGCACCCGAACGAGGAGGCCGAAGCAGTGACGAAGTCCGAGCTGGTCGACCAGGTCGCCGACCGTGCCGGCCTGACCAAGGGCGACGCCGCGCGCGCGGTCGACGCTGTGCTGGACACGGTCCAGGACGCTTTGCACAGGGGCAGCGAGGTCGCGCTGTCCGGATTCGGCAAGTTCCACGTAGGAGAGCGCGGCGCCCGCCAGGGAGTCAATCCGAGGACCGGCGAGCGCATCCAGATCGCAGCCTCGCGCGTGCCCAGGTTCACGGCGGGCAGCGGCCTGAAGAGCGCGGTGAAGGGCCGCTGACGGGACTCTGAACGAAGGGCTCTCCTTCGGGGACAGGCTCGCGCGGTGCGTTGCCGAGCGCGAATCCCAAATCGTCCTCGGCCTCGACCCCGACCCCGACGCGCTTTGGCCCGGCGCCGAGCAGGCGGCGTTGGGCGATGGCGGCCCCGCCGAGCGGGCCGCGCGGGCCGTCCTCTGCCACTGTCGCGCGGTCATCGACGCGACGGCCGAGGCTTGCGTCGCGGTCAAGCCCCAGCTGGCTCGATTCGAGCTGCTCGGAGCGCCCGGCTGGTCTGCGCTCGAACAGGTCGTCTCGTACGCCAAGCTGCGCGGCCTCCTGGCGATCGCGGACGGCAAGCGCGGTGACATCGACGTGACCGCCGATGCTTATGCCGGCGCCCTGATCGGCGGCCGCAAGACTCCCTACGGCGAGCTGCCCGGCCTCGGCGCAGACATGGTG
>DATJWI010000085.1:0-3279 GCA_035501375.1 Solirubrobacteraceae bacterium | reverse complement strand
AGCCGGCGGTGAGGCTGCTCGAAGGCGCCGAGCTGTGGCTCGAGCGCGGCGAGCACGTCACGCTCGTCGGTCCCAACGGCTCGGGCAAGACCACCCTGATCGAGACGCTTGCCGGGCGCCGACCGCTCGCGGACGGCAGGCTCAGCACCGGACACAACGTGACGGTCGGCTATCTCTCCCAGCACGCCGACGAGCTGGGTGGCGGAGCCGGCAATCCCGACCCGACCGTGCTCGAGGCGACCCAGCATGCCGCTGGCCTGACCCCGAACAGGGCCCGGGCGCTGCTCGGCCGGTTCCTGTTCTCCGGCGAGGAGGCCGACAAACCGCTGTCCGGGCTCTCCGGCGGGGAGCGCAGGCGGCTGTCTCTGGCGGTGCTGTTGGGATCCGGTCCCCGCCCGCCCAACGTCCTGATCCTCGACGAGCCCACCAACCATCTCGACATCGAGTCCCGCGAGGCCTTGGAGGACGCGCTGCGGGCATTCGAGGGCGCGATCCTGCTGGTCTCCCACGATCGCGCGCTCCTGGACGCGGTCGGCACGCGCACGATCGCGGTCGAGGACCGGGCCCTGCACAGCTATGTCGGCGGCTGGCCCGAGTACGTGCGGATACGAGACGAGCGTCGTATGAAAGAGGGAGAGACCCCGGCGCATGCGCCGGCTGGAACAACATCGGCTTCCAAAAGAGATGCGCCGGCTGGAACACCCGCCTCCAACGGTCGCAAGCCAAAGCCAAAGCCGAAGCCGAAGCCGAAGCCGAAGCCGAAGCCGAAGCCGAAGCCAACAGGGCCGTCGAAGAACAGGCTCAACGACCAGCGCCAAGCCGAGCTGGCGATCGAAGAGGCCGAGGCCGCGCTACGCCGCGTCGAGAACGAGCTGGCCGACCCGGCGGCCTGGGCGAGCAAGTACGAGTCGGCAAAGTCAGAGGCCCGCCACACGGCCGCCAAGCGCGCCGTCGATGCGGCCTACGCCTGCCTGGAGGAGCTCGTGGAGTGACCGGTCGCGGGACTACCGCGAGCTGCGAGGCGGTCGGCCACGCTCGGCGTCCGAGTTATAAACACACACGTGGATAAATAACAACCCTTCCAAAAACACCGTTCATGGCCGCCCATTTTAGCTTGTACTGGTCGATTTGATCGGGTAAACGGGGCGAGTGAGAAACGCCCCTGGTGTTCAAGCCTTGATCGTGTCACATTCAAGTGCATGCATAGCGATGACCTCCATGGGGAGGGGTCGCGTTCCAAGGGTCCTCTCTACCCCCAGATGCGACCCCGTCCCGGCGGGCCCTCCCGTGAGGAGGTTGCCCGGAATCAGCGCGAACGTCTGTGCGGCGCGATGATCGAGGCGGTCTGCGCGTATGGCTACGCGGCAACCAGCGTCGCCGAAGTCAGTCGCCTGGCGGGTGTCTCCAAGCGGACGTTCTACGAACAGTTCGCCAACAAGGAGGGCTGCATGCTGGCGACCTACGACAGCATCGCCGACTGTGCGAAGCAGCGCATCGCCCGGGCACGGGCATGGCACGAGCGCGATCAGGATGGCGAGTTGCGCGCCGCGTTCGAGGCGTTCGTGCTCGCCGCGGCCGAGCAGCCCAAGGCGGCGCGGCTGGCGCTGATCGAAGCGCCTGGCCTGGGGGGCGCCGTCGCGGCGCGCGTCGAGCGGACACGGCGCGAGTTCGAGCAGGTCGTCGCCGCCGCGATACGGGGAGCCGCCGGCGGGGCGTCCCTGCCGCCGGCTGTCGTGCGCGGGGTCACATATGGCATCGAGCACGTCGTGCGCGCCAACCTGGTGGCCGGCGCCGAGGACCGTCTGATGGCCGCCGCCGGCGAGCTCGCTGCCTGGGCGCTCGCTCACGCCTCTCCGGTCGTCGCGGAGCTGTCTCGACTGGCCCCGTCCCACCCTGGTCAGAACGGTCGCTGGCCGCGCGTTCGCGCACGCGACGACGAGCGCGCGCGCCTTTTGCGCGCCGCGGCCGACATCGTGGCGCACGAGGGCTACGCGCATCTGACACCGCCACGAATCGTCGCCCGGGCCGGGGTCGCAGAGCAGACGTTCCGGGCGAACTACGACAGCGCCGAGCAGTGTTTCCTGGAGGCCGTCGACCTGGTCGGACTGGAAATGATGACCTCGGCGGCCGCCGCTTCGCGCACCGCCGGCGACGGGCCGGCGGGCGCCTACCGTGGGATCGCGGCGCTGATCGGCTATGTGGCCGAGGACTCTGTCCTGCGGGGCCTGATCCTTGTCGACGCCTCGGTCGAGGACCTCTCGACCGTCGCCTACCGGGAACGGGCGCTGGGGCGCTTCGCCGACCTGCTGGCCACCAGGCTGCCGCACGCGCAGCAGCCTCCCAGCGTGGTCGCGCAGGCGACCGTCGGCGGGGTGTGGGGAATCATCCGTCACTACCTGGCCGGCGACGCCGCCCACTTACTTCCGGGGCTGGCGGGCCAGGCGGCCTACGTGGCGCTGGCGCCGGTCCTCGGCGCCGAGGAGGCCGTGCGCACGATCCTCGCCGAGCAGGACGGCGGCGAGCCGGGCGTTTCTGGATGATCTGTCTCTGACTCGCCCGGATTTCGTCGAACGGGCAAGAAGTCGCCACTTGATCAGAAAGTCCGCAATTCCGAGAATCGATACAAAGGCGGTGTATGGATCGATGGCCTTGCCGGCACGTTCTACCGACTGGTAGAACTCCGAACGTCTCTCGACCCGGCCGCGCCCAGAATGGGACGCGATCGGGGCTGTGAGGCGTAAGCAATGCGGTACCGGAGCGCCGTGTTTGAAGCGACGCCCCGGAACCGGCATCACCGCCCCGGTCTCAACGACCTCCAGAGGCCAGGGTTCCCAACACCAGGAGCATAGGCGAATGAGCGCGAAGTTCCCAACCGCGATGTTCCGTCAGCCGGTCCCGGCCCGTCCGCCGCAACGCCCCGGTCGCGGTCCTCAGACGATTATCGCCGAGAACCAAAAACGGGTGCTTGCGAAAGCGGCCGGAACTTGCCACGGTATCTCTCGCGGAGGGGACTTCGTGCCATTCCGTTGCTCCTCAGACAAAGAAGAGGAGACATCCACGGACAGGCTCGCGAATTACGAGAATAGCGCGGGAAAATCAGCAAGACTGAAAATCACGGACGATTAGGCCCCCTCGTCGGGCTGTTCGTCTAGCTGAGCGGTTTTCGCGGCGACGCGGGAACCTCGGCTTATCGCCTACCCGCGCGTCAAGGACGTGGATTCGGGCGGGAGCGGTACGGAGAACGAGGATGGGGGAGCGGGGGAAAATGGAGGAGAGGGT
>DATJWI010000084.1:0-2498 GCA_035501375.1 Solirubrobacteraceae bacterium | reverse complement strand
AACTGAAATTTGGATCGGCCAGCGCCAAATACATAAACGACGAAAACAGCAAAGAAGAAGAAGCGGGCCTCAAACTGGCCGGAGGCACGCTGACCATCAGTGGCGAAGCGACGGCCGAAGCCAAATTCTCGGGCGGAGCGTTCAAAGACGAAGAAAACAAAGAAGAAGTGACCGTCGCCGAAGAGGCCGTAGCCCTCGGCATCGACAAAGAATGACGGTGGCGCTCCGCCGGTAAAACCGGCGGGCGACTCTCAAACCAAACGACAATCGGAGGGCCGCGATCCCGGTCGCGGCCCTCCGTCGCGGCCGTACGCGTGGCATCCGGCGAGCTCTAGACGGTCGAGAGGCAAGCGAGGCCCAGGACGCCGCGTCGCGCCGCCTATCGGCCGTCTAACGCCAGCGCTCGAGCAGGTCCTCGGACCCAACCTCGCGCGCGACCTTCGCGGGCACCCCCATGACGACCGCCCTGGCCGGCACGTCCTTGGTGACGACTGCGCCGGCCGCCACGAAGGCCTCCTCGCCGATCTCGACGCCCGGAGTCAGGACGGCCCCGCCGCCGACCCGGCAGGCGCGCCGCAGCGTGGCGCCCCTCAGAGCGTAGGCCGGGCCGTGCCGAGCCATCGTGTCGTCGTTGGTCGTCATCGCGCAAGGCCCGACGAAGACGTCGTCCTCGACGACCGAAAAGGCGGTTATGTAGACGTTCGTCTGAATGCGTACACGCGCGCCGATCGTGACGTCGTTGTCGATCGCGCTGCCCCTGCCGATCACCGACTCGGCCCCCACCGAGGTCCGCTCGCGCACGAACGCTTGGTCGCCGACGATCGCCGAGTCCCCGATCGTGGCGCCGGCGAGCACGGTCGCACCGGCGCAGACGGTCACGCGGTCGCCGAGCTGCAGCCGGCCGACCTCGCCCTTGGCCGACGAGCGCCCGGCCAGCTTGGGGCGCTTGCCGAGGACGGCTTTGTCCTCGATCACGCAGCCGTCGCCGATCGAAGCGCCCTCGTGGACGACCACATACGCGCCCAGCACGCAGCCAGCCCCGATCGAGACGTTGTCGTGGACGACGGCATACGGACCGAAGGAGACCTCTGCGCCGATCGAGACGTTCTCGCCAAGGAGCGACCCCCGCGCGCGCGAGTCGGACTGGAGACTCACAGCCGCACCACGTTGGAGGCGCCGGGCGCTGCCAGCGTGCGCGTGACGCCGCGCAGGTCGACGACCAGGCGAGCGCGCTCGGCTATCAGCTCGTGGTCGACGTCCGGGTGGGCGGTCACGATCAGGGCAAGGTCGGCGCCGGCGAGGGCCTCGTCGAAGGAGACACCGCGCAGGCCCAGCTCGGGGAGAGCCGGCACGTGGGGGTCGTGGTAGCGGACCTCGGCGCCCGCGGCGCGCAACAGCTCGATGATCTTCAAAGCCGGAGACTCCCTGACGTCGCCGACGCCGGGCTTGTAGCTGACGCCGAAGACCGCGATCGCGGAACCCTTGACCGGCAGGCCGGCGTCGTTGAGGACGCGCTGGACCTTGGCGACGCAGTGGTAAGGCATCTGCTGGTTGACCTTGCCGGCAAGCTCGATGAACTCCGTGGACATGTCGAACTCGCGGGCGCGCCAGCTCAAATAGAAGGGATCGACCGGCAGGCAGTGCCCCCCCATGCCGGGGCCCGGCGAGAAGGGCATGAAGCCGTAAGGCTTGGTGGCGGCCGCGTCGAGGACCTCCCAGATGTCGATTTTCATGCGGTCGGTGAGCATCGCCAGCTCGTTGACCAAGGCGATGTTGACCGACCTGAAGATGTTCTCCAAGAGCTTGGTCAGCTCAGCGGCCTCGGGGGTCGAGACGGGGACCAGCTCGTCGCAGACCAGGCCATACAGCTCGCGCGCGCGCTCGGCGCAGGCCTCGGTCAGGCCGCCGATCACCTTCGGCGTCGTGCGCAGGGTGTAGTCGGTGCGCCCCGGGTCCACGCGCTCGGGCGAGAAGGCGACATGGAAGTCGCGGCCTGCCGTCAAGCCGGACTCCTCGAGCAGCGGCACCACGCGCTCGCGGGTGGTGCCCGGATAGGTGGTCGACTCGAGGACGACCAGCTGGCCCTGCTGGAGAACCTCCGCGAGGGCGCTGGTGGCGTCCAGCAAGGGCCCAAGATCGGGCTCGCGGTTGGGCGTCAAGGGCGTGGGCACGCATACGATCACGGCGTTGGCCTTGGCCAAGCGCGAGTAGCGGGTCGTCGCCTGGATGCGACCTGAGACGGCGCGCAGGCGCTCGGACGGGATGTCCTCGACGTAGGAGTCGCCGGCCTCGATCGAGTCGACCTTGAGGGGATCGACGTCGATCGCGATCACCTGACAGCCAGCCTCGGCGAACGCGACAGCCAAGGGCAGGCCGACATAGCCGAGCCCGACGATCCCGACGTTGGTCGTTGCGGCAGCCATGCGCGGCCAGTCTACGCGCCTACCGCGACGCCCCGGCACGGAGGTGCCCCCAGACCGTGCCGGCATCCCACAGCG
>DATJWI010000083.1:0-2142 GCA_035501375.1 Solirubrobacteraceae bacterium | reverse complement strand
CCCAGGGCGTCTCAAACTGGCAGGAACCTTCCTTTGGCGAAGAACATTCCCGGTGCGGGCCTCATTCTCGTGTGCAGGCCGCATTCCCCGGTGCGGCCTCATTCCCGGTGGGGGCCTCATCCTCGTGTGCAGGCCTCATTTCCCCGGCGTGGGCCTCATTTCCCCGGCGTGGGTCTCATTCCCCGGCGCACAGCTTGTTAGTTAGCACTCACTCATAATCTGTGTTAGGGTGTCTGGCGTGATCGTTGACGGCTCTGGCTCGGCGGTGAGGCGATGATTGGGCGCCTTTCGGCATTGGCCACTGGGCAAGGCAACACCCGCAAGGTGCTGATCTGCTCGGGTATCGCGTTTTTGCTGGCTGCCGCGATAGGCGGGCCGGTGACGACCATCCTGAAGAGTTCGAACACCGACTTCCAGGACAGGAACGCCGAGAACCAGCGTGTCAACGCGGCGATCGAACATGCGACCGGGCAGTCGCCTTACTACGGCGTGGCGGCCCTGATCTCGAGCGCCGGATATGTGCCGAACGATCGGAAGGCTCAGTTGGAGGCGACCCGCGTCGCCGCTGGGCTGGCCGCCCAGCCCGGGTTCCAGCGCGTGCTCGACTATCCGGCTGTGCACCTGCCGGCGCTCGTCTCCAACGACGGCCGCCAGACGGTCGTGCTGGCCGCCTTCTCCACGCAGGCGCAGTCGGCCGCCGCGGCAGCCAAGCTCGGCCCCAAATTCGAGGACCAAGGGGTGCGCTTCGGTGGTCCGAGCGTGGCCTTCGAAGAAATCAACAAACGCACGAGCAGCGATCTGCGCGTCGCCGAGATGTTCGCCTTCCCGATCCTGCTGCTGCTCTCGCTGTGGGTCTTCAGGGGCCTCGTCGCGGCCGCTTTGCCGCTGCTGGTGGGCGGCTTCGCGATCGTGCTCACGTTCTTGGCGCTGCGCCTGCTCGATCAGGGGCTCGGACTGTCGATCTTCGCCGTCAACCTGGTCACCGGCATGGGTCTCGGCCTCGGAATCGACTACAGCCTGTTCGTGCTCTCCCGCTACCGCGAGGAGCTGGCGGGAGGATCTGACAGCCATGCGGCGATCAGGCGGACCTTGCAGACCGCTGGGCGTACCGTGCTGTACAGCTCGCTGACGGTCGCCGGGGCGCTCGCCTCGCTGCTCGTGTTCCCGCTCAGATTTCTCTACTCGATGGGCATCGGCGGCATGATCGTCTCGCTTGCGGCCGGCGCCGTCGCCCTGATCGTGCTCCCCGCTGTTCTGGTCGCGCTTGGCCCGCGTGTGAACGCGCTCGCGCCGGCCTGGCTGCAGCGTAAAGCGGCGCAATCGGCCCAGGCCAGCGAAACGGGCGGCTGGTACAGGCTCGGTCAGGGCGTGATGCGCAGGCCGGGCCTGGTAGCGCTCGTGACCGGTGCTGTACTCCTGGCGATCGCCTCTCCGGCGTTGCACCTGGCCTTGGTCCCGGCCGATGCCCACGTGCTGCCGAGCTCATCCCAGAACCGCCAGATCGACGAAGAGCTCGTCCACAACTTCGCCAGCAACGGCGCCCAGACGATCAACATCGTGGCGCCCGGCCGCGCCTCGGCCGGCGCCCGCATCGACGCGCTGGCGTTGCGTGCTCAGCGGGCCGCCGCCGGCCAGGCCCGCGAGATCGTCTCACCCCACTATCTGGGTCGCGGCGACTGGGAGATCGAACTCCTTCCCAAAGGCAAGGAAGCTTCGGCCGCCAACCAGGCGCTTGTAAGGCATCTGCGCACGGTCGTGCACCCCGCCGGTGCTCTGGTGGGAGGCGGAACCGCCTGGTTCGTCGACCAAAAGGCGGCGATCGCCGCGCATGTGCCCCTTGCCTTGGCGATCCTCGTCTGCGTCACCTTGGGCACCCTCTTCGTGATGACCGGCTCGGTCGTGTTGCCTTTGATTGCGCTCTTGATGAACCTCTTGACCGTTGCCGTCGGCGCCGGACTCTTGGTCTTGATCTTCCAGGACGGCCACGACTCCTCGCTGCTCGGCTTCAGTCCGATCGGAGGTCTTGAGGAGTCGAACCTGGTCCTCCTGTTCACGGTCGCGTTCGCCCTGTCGACCGACTATGGAGTGTTCCTGTTCAGCCGCATCAAGGAGTTCCACGACTCTGGGCTGCCGACGCGCGCG
>DATJWI010000082.1:0-2228 GCA_035501375.1 Solirubrobacteraceae bacterium | reverse complement strand
TGGCGATCCGGGTGAAGCTGACGACATCGAAAGGGTTGGCCAGCCACGACAGATACCCGATCGCGTCCTTGATCTCGGCCCGCTCGTAGAACTTGGTGCCACCGATCACCTGATAGGCGATCTCCCGGCGCACGAGCGTGTCCTCGATCACCCGCGACATGGCGTTCGTGCGATACAGCACCGCGATCTCCGCGCGCGCCGCACCCTCGTCCACCAAGCGCTCGATCTCGCCAACCACGGATCTGGCCTCGGCGTGCTCATCCTCGAGTTCGCGCACCCTGATCGGCTCGCCCTCGCCAAGCTCGCTCCACAGGCGCTTGGCGATTCCGGCCCTGTTGTTGGCGATTACGGCGTTGGCGGCTGAAAGGATCGTCTGCGTCGAGCGGTAGTTCTGCTCGAGCTTGACGACCCTTGCGTCCGGGAAGTCGTCCTGGAAGTCGAGGATGTTACGAACGTCTGCGCCTCTGAACCCATAGATCGACTGCGAGTCGTCGCCCACGACGGCAAGGTTGCGATGGCCGACCGGAGCCGCATAAGACGGGCGCTCCGGCGGATTGGCTTGGTCTCGTCCGCCCTGCACCTGGGATCGACCGGCCCCGCCGCCAGCCGCCCGCGCTCGGCCGAGCTGACCGCTGGCCGATCCCGGATGATCGGTAAGCAGCTGCAGCAGCCGGTATTGGGCGTGGTTGGTGTCCTGGTACTCGTCTACCAAGACGTGTCTGAAAGCCTGCACGTAGCGGTCGCGTACCTCCGCATACAGCTCAAACGCGTTGACGGTCCTGAACAGGAGGTCATCGAAGTCCATCGCGTTCATCCGCAACAGGTCGCGCTCGTAGGACTCATACACCTCGGCGACCATCTCCTCGAAAGGCCCGCCGACCGTCTGCCTGTACTCGGCCGCCGACTGCAGCCGGTTCTTGGCTGCGGAGATCTGGCTATGGATGGCGGCCGGGGTGTAGCGCTTGGGATCGATCCCAAGCTCGTCGATGCACCTTTTGGTCAGGCGCCGCGCGTCGGCTTGGTCGTAGATCGTGAACTGTCTGGTGTATCCCAAGCGGTCCGCTTGGGCCCGCAGGATGCGGGCGCAGGCGGCATGGAAGGTCATCAGCCACATGCCGCCGGCGCCTCGTCGCAGGAGCGCCTCCACCCGGGAGCGCATCTCCGCTGCCGCCTTGTTCGTGAAAGTGATCGCCAGGATCTCGTTCGGCTGGGCCTGGCCCGTGTAGATCAGGAACGCGATCCTGTGCGTCAGCACCCTGGTCTTGCCACTGCCCGCGCCCGCGAGGATCAGGAGCGGGCCCTCGCCGTGGGTGACCGCCTCGCGCTGAGGCTCGTTCAGGCCCGCCAGCAGCTCGTCGACCTTTGCCTCCTCCTCGGGTGGCGTCTGCCCCGGAGGGCGCGGAATCTCGAGCTGGGCCTGGGTGTCATCTGGCATCGGACCCAGCATAGATGCGGACTCGGCGGGCCAACGTCCCTTCCTGCCCTTCGCACGGGAGGTCGACCGGCCCATGCGTGCAACGCGTAGCGGAGAAGCCAGATGACAGGACCCGCCGCAACCGATCGCCTCTCCGGTTAGGAGCCCCTTGAAGGCGCTCGGTCTGAGTGCTCGGCCGGCGATCGCCTGCTACTCGGAGGACCCGATCCGCTGCAGGACCGGGGCCTCTCCACGGGAGCCCTTCGGCTGGACCGAGGCACGGTGGTAGCGCCTGGTCTTGGGGTCGCGCTCGAGCAGGCCCGCCGCGACGAGCGTGGTCACGTAGCGGAAGGTGGTGCTCGTCCCCAAACCAAGGATGCCCGCCAGCTCGTTGATGCCGAGCGTGCGGCCGTCTTCGGGGAAACAGCTGAACACGATCAGGCCGGTCAGCAACGAGCGCGAGATCAGGGGACCGTCTTTGTCGATCGAGCGGTACGCCTCGGCGAGCCGGGCATGGTCGGCAAGCCCGTTGAGCGCACCCGCCACCCCCCGCTCGCGCTTGGCCTGAAGCAAGACCTGGTTGACCTGCGAACGAGAAAGCGTTATCGAGATCCCGTCGGTCACGATCGTGACATGCGGTCGAGAATTAGAGGGCCGGGTGCCGTGGGGTAGCACCCGGCCCCATCTCTGGCGAGACTGGGACTAACGGAACCCATGACCAGCCGCGTCGCGCCCGCACGCCGTATGTACACGGCGCCTCTCGCGCGGGCGCGACATCCGGCTTTCATGGCTGTCCTCGGTCACCGTCAACGAT
>DATJWI010000081.1:0-4060 GCA_035501375.1 Solirubrobacteraceae bacterium | reverse complement strand
GGTTCTGAGTCGTAGGCCTTGCGCAACGGCTCGCCCTGCTTCAAGCATTCCTCGAAAGAGGGCGCTCTGCCCATGATCGGGTCCGGGATCAGCTTCGCCAGGCGATCGCCGGTGGCGTAGTCGAAGCCCAACACCCGCGCTGCGTCGCGGGTGGCGGCACGAGGGAACATCTTGCCGAACGTGACGATCTGGGCGACCGACTCGCGCCCATACTTGTCGGTCACGTATTTCATGACGCGCTCGCGGCCGCGTACCGAGAAGTCGATGTCGATGTCTGGCATCGACACGCGCTCGGGGTTCAGGAAGCGCTCGAACAGGAGGTCGTAGCGCAAAGGGTCGACATCGGTGATCGCCAGGCAGTAGGCGACGATCGAGCCCGCGGCCGAGCCACGACCCGGACCCACGGCGATGCCGTTCTCCTTGGCGAACTTGACGAAATCCCAGACGATCAGGAAGTAGGCGTTGAAACCCATCCGGTCGATCACGCCCAGCTCCATCTCCACGCGCTCGATCGCCTCGGCCGGGGCCGGATCGCCGTAGCGCAGCTTCACTCCCTCGAGCACGCGCGCGCGCAGATAGTCGCGCTCGCCGGTCCCATCAGGGGTCTGAAAGCGCGGGATCAGCTGCTTGCCGAGCTCGATCTGCACCGAGCAGCGCTCGGCGATCTCGAGCGTGCTGGCGATCGCCTCCGGCCACTGCGCGAAGGCTTGGGTCATCTCGGCGTTGTCGCGCAAATAGAACTCGTTGTTGTCGAACGTCAGCTTCGGCGCCGCCAGAGTGCTCTTTGTCTGCACGCACAGCAACGCGGTGTGGTGGTCGTAATCCTCTCGCTTCAGGTAGTGCACGTCGCCCGTGCCGACCAGGCTGCCGCCCAGTTCCCGCGCGATCCTGACGATCCCCTCGTTGCACTTCTCCTGGGGCGCCAGACCGTTCTTCTGGACCTCGAAGTAGACGTTCTCGGGTCCGAAGACGGCGCGCAGGTCCTCGGCGTGCGCGCGCGCGTCCTCGGGGCGATCCTCGAGCAGTCGCTGACAGAAGCGCGAGGCCAGGCAGCCGGTGAGCGCGATCACGCCGTCCGAGTGGCGCTCGATCTGCGCGAGATCGACGGTCGGCTTGCCACGGTTGAGCCCTTCCAGGAAGCCCGCCGAAGAGAGCTTGACCAGGTTGCGGTAACCCTCGTCGGTGGCGGCCAGAAGCGTCAGGTGATTGCGCTGGACCTTCGGCGCGCCGCCCTTTGTGGCACCGTCGGAGCCGGCCGCAACGGCGTGGTCGTCGACGAGATAGATCTCACAGCCGACGATCGGCTTCACACCGTGCTTGGCGCACGCCTTGTGCAGCTCGACCGCGCCATTCATAACGCCGTGGTCGGTCAGTCCCAGCGCTGGCTGACCGAACTCGGCGGCCCTGGCCGCCAAGGCCTCGATCTTGCAGGCGCCGTCAAGCAGCGAATACTCGGAGTGGACGTGCAGATGGGCGCAGGCCGGAACGGTCACCGTGAGGATGTTAGGCGCCGAGCCGGCGCCCTAACGGGCCTCACGCCGCTGTTTGCGGGCATACCGCAAGCGCCCGATCAAAGACATGCTGTGCTTGTGAGGCTTGGGCGCTGGCGTGGACATAGGTGCTTGCTGCGCGCGCGCACGCAAGCGCTCGACGGCAGCGGCCAAGGCGTCGGCCATCTCCTCGCGCTGCGGCGCCGAGGAGACCCCCGAGGAGGGCGCCACCGGCGCCACCGGCCGCTCGGCGAGGCCACGCAGGCGAATCGTCACGTCCTTGAGCTCGCCGACGGTCACGGCCATCCGGCGATGGCTCTCGCGGATCGTCTCCAGCGCGCCCTCGACACGCTCCAAGCGCTCGACCAGTTCCGCCGTACGAATCGTGTCTCCTTCGGACTCTGTCAAGCGCTGCTGCAAGCTGAAGACGTGAGCTTCGAGCGTCCTGACGGTCGCCTCGGCCGCCTCGGCGCGGCGCAGAAGGACCTGCTCGGCGGGCTCGCCGGCGCGGCGCGCACGGCGCTCGGCCAGGAGATCGGGCTCGTCCGGGCGCGGCGCGCCGCCACCGGGAACCGCAGGTGACGGCGAAGAAGAAGGCGGTGGCGGGGTTCCCTCGGCGATCGTGCTCATCTGGCTCTTCAGTGAGCCTACGTGCCCGACCGGACGCGTCTGGGCGACCCCAGCTGGGAGCAGGGTTGTGCTCGCTCACGGCCGGCGAACCCTGCCTGCCGGCTCGTGCACAGCGCCCGTCACGACGGCCGCCTCGCCGGCCGTGGCATCGCCGAGCGCCGCGGCCAGACGCTCCAGCGCGAGATCGACCTGCGCCTCGGAGAAGATCAATGGCGGCAGCAGGCGCAGGGTGGTGGGGCCGGTGGCGTTGACGACGAGCCGCTGCTCGAGCAGAACGCGGCGGGCCACATCGAGGGCGGGCACGTCGAGCTCGCAGGCAAGCATCAGGCCGCGCCCCCGGACCGAGACGACGTGCGGCAGGCGCTCGAGGCCCGCGAACAGCCTCTCGCCAAGTGCTCGCGCGCGCGCGAGCAGTTGCGGGTCGTCGGTCACATCCAGCGCCGCCAAGGCCCCCGCGCAGACGACCGGGCCGCCGGCGAAGGTCGAGCCGTGGTCGCCGGGCGCGAGCACGTCCGCCAAGCGCTCGCCGGTCACGAGCGCGCCGATCGGCAGGCCGCCCCCGAGTGCCTTGGCGATCGTGATCGCGTCGGGCAGGACCCCGGCCTGCTCGTAGGCCCACAGCGTCCCGGTCCTGCCCATGCCGCACTGAACTTCGTCGAAGATCAGGGCCGCGCCGCGCTCGTCGCAGGCCGTCCGCGCCGCCGCCAGGACCTCTTCGGAGAGCACGTGCACGCCCGACTCGCCCTGAATCGGCTCGAGAATGACCGCGGCCGTACGCTCGTCGACGGCCTCGGCAATCGCCTCCGGCTCGGGCTCGACCGCCCTGAACCCCGGCACCAAAGGCGCGAACGGAGCCTGCTTGGACTCCTGGGGCGTGGCCGACAGGGCGCCGTAGGTGCGCCCGTGGAAGGCCCCGTAGACGACCACCACATCTCCCCCGGTCCTCGCCTTGCGCGCGAGCTTGATCGCCGCCTCGTTGGCCTCGGCGCCGGAGTTGCAAAAGAAGACCTTGCCGCCCAGCGAGGACTCCGACAGGCGCTCGGCCAGTCGCATAGCTGGCTCGGTATAGAACAGGTTCGAAACGTGCATCAAGCGCCCGGCCTGCTCGCGCACCGCCGCCACGACGCGAGGATGACAGTGGCCGATGTTCGTGACTGAGATGCCGCACAAGAAGTCCAGGTACTCGTTGCCCTGCTCGTCCCACAACGACGCGCCCTCGCCGCGCACGAACTGCACGGGCAGGCGTGCATACGTCGCCATCACGCGGTCCTGCTCCAGCCGCTGCAGCTCTGCGAGGCTCACGATGGCCCGCCCTCCCCCGCCTCGATCTTGGTGCCGATCCCTTCGTCGGTGAACAACTCCAACAGCAGCGAATGGGCTAGGCGCCCGTCGAGGATGTGCGCCGCCGAGACGCCCGCGCCGATCGCGTCGAGGCACGCTTGCAGCTTGGGGCGCATGCCGCCCTCCATGCTCTCGAGCGCCGCGCCGACATCCGCCGTCGATGCCTGTCCGATCAGTGAGCCCAGATCGCCAGGGTCGCGCAGCCAACCGGGTACGTCGGTCAAGAAGATGACCTTGTAGGCGCCGAGCGCGCCGGCCACCGCACCGGCGGCCTCGTCGGCGTTCACGTTGTGCGAGCGCCCGTCACGGTCGGCGCCGACCGAGGCGATCACGGGGATGTAATCGGAAGAGACATGATTCAGGACGTCCACATCGACGTGGTCGATCGATCCGACGAAGCCGATGTCCTCGCCGCCCGGCCCCGAGCGCCGCGCGACCTTGAAGAGCGAGCCGTCGTCGCCGCAGAGGCCGATCGCGGGCTGGCCGTGGCGGTTGATGCGCTGGACGATCTCGGTGTTGACCTTGCCGACCAACACCATCTTGGCCACCTCGACGGTCTCCTCGTCAGAGACCCTCAGGCCGCCGACGAACTCGACGGG
>DATJWI010000080.1:0-5063 GCA_035501375.1 Solirubrobacteraceae bacterium | reverse complement strand
GCCGGCTACGTCGTGCCCGAGACCGGCTCGGCGCTGGATCTGGGGGCGTCCAACTTCAACACCTCGCTTGGGGCCGCCTGCTTCCTGGCATGTGCCCTGGCGACATTGAGGTCGGGCCGGACCCTGAAGTCCGCGCGCTGGCACCGCTTGGCCTGGATCGAGCACACGCTCGGCCGCGAGATCCAAGCCCTTTGACGCGCGTCAAGCTCAAGGCCGGGATCGGCGAGCGACATCAAAGGCCTCTTATGACCCGAGCTTGACCGTGGGGTGCGGTTCCAGGCGCGCAGCCGCTTCCGAGTAGGCCTCTTCGAGGGCGCTGACTTCGGCCTGGGTCAGGGTCTTGCCGAACTCGGTTTCGCCGCCGACTTCTTCGTAGCCGCGCTTCAGTCGCTTCTGGATCTGGCCGAGGTCGAACTGGCCGTCGTAGACGGTCTCGATATAGAAGGCCACGTTTTCGCGGGCGAAGCGTTTGGCCGGGACATTGCCGTGTTCGATCTGGGCTTGCATCGCCGCGATCTGGACCCAGCCCTTGCTGGCCAGGCCGACATAGGTCCGATACAGCCCGGCCAAAGGCGAGCCGGGGCCGGTCAGGTACCTGTTTTCGGTTTCCGTCATCGGCGGCGGTTCCGGCAGTCGCGCCGCCTTCAGCGCCGTTCCGCCGATCGCCGGCCTCGCGGCCGCCAGGGCCGTCGCGTTCCTGGGCAGGCCCGCGTAGACCGACGGCCACGCCCGCTTGGATGCTCGCAGCTGTTCTGAAACCGGACGCTCGGCTCGCTGCAGGGCCCGGCAGACCGCGACCAGGTCTTCGCGCTCAAGCCTCAGCTCGGCCGCGTTTCTGTGGCCACCGCCACAGCCCGCCACCGCCAGGACGGCCAGGCCGCCCAGCAGCAGGGTCGCGGCCGCCCTGATCAGGCGCTCAGGAGGTCGACTATGAAGATCAAGGTTTCGTTCGGCGGGATCGACGGCGGCGAGCCCTTGGCGCCGTAGCCGAGCGCGGCCGGAATGATCAGTTCGCGCCGTCCGCCGACCTTCATGCCGACGACGCCCTGTTCCCAGCCGGGGATGACCTGGCCTTTGCCGAGCGTGAACGAAAACGGTTCGTTTCGTTTCCAGGATGCGTCGAAGACTTTGCCGGTCTTGTAGAGAGCGCCCACGTAGTTGACGCTGACGGCGCTCCCCGTCTTGGCTTCGGCGCCGGTGCCTTTGACGATTTCCTTGGTCACCAGCTTCGTCGGCGGCGGTCCGCTCGGCGGCGTGATGTGCGGTTCTTTGGAGAGCGGGCCGCTCGTCGGCGTCTTGGCCGTGGCGGTCGTGCTCGGGCCGGTCGTGCCGGTCGACGCGCTCTTGTTGATCAGCGCTTCGTCGGCCTTGTTCTCGTTTCCGACGGTGATCGTGCTGGAGCCGCCCCCCGAGCCGCAGCCGGCGATCAGGGCCGCCGCGCCTAGGGCGCCCAGGCCGAGGACGATGCGGCGGGCAGTGGCGGCCCGCGGGCGGAGATAAAGCCGGTTGGTCACGTCGCTGAAGTTGGTCACGGCCGGGCAGCCTAACGCAACTGCAGGCTCGTGTGTGCGGCCGCGCTCCCGGGCGCCTCGCACGTGCTCGCCGACGGCCTCTCCGTTGGCGTCTCCGGACCCTGTGCCAGGAGGCGTTCGGTCAGCTCCACGGCGGGCATCGGCCTGCCGATCCAGTAGCCCTGCCCGACGTCGCAGCCGAGGCTCTCCAGGCGCTCCCAGGCCTGGCGCGTCTCGATCCCCCGCAAAGCGCAAGGGCACGTAACCTCGACGAGCCGGCCAAGGCCGACCTCGCTTGCGGTCTCGGTGTGCGGCCGCGGATTGACGACCACGGCCGGGTGCGGATGGTCGGCAAGCGCATCGACGAGATCATCGCTCGGGGTAAGCGTGCGCCCGAGCAACTGCTTGTCGTCGGAGTAGATCACCCGGTCTTTGGTGTTCCAGATCTTGAGCCTTGCAAGGTCTTTGGTGACCGAGCGCCCGCTCAGCTGTTCGTCCAGCTTGTGGACTTCCTTCTCGCTCAAGCCGTTTTTTAGATCCTGCTTGGAAAGCCGCGGCTGGACGCCGATCCGGGCGATCAGCTGGGCCGACTCGTCGGCGTCGGTCAGCGTCTGCTTGACGACCTGGGCTTGCAAGATCAGGGCGAGCGCGACCCCCAGCGCCATGATCGGGACGAGGCTCAGTAGCGCGACCTCCTGGGTCAGGCTCAGGCTCGCTCGCCGGCGCCAGGCACGCATACGGTCTGTGATCGGCATTTCCCCAGAATCTGAAGGCCGGCGAGCGTGCTGTGCGTGTGCGCGCTAGGATCGCCAAGGACCGTGCTAGGCGGGGAGTTAGCGGCGCCCTGAACCCGCAATCCGCTCTAGCGGGGCTGAATCCCCCTCAGAGGGGTCTTCGTCCCCTTCGCCCCGCCGCGGCGTGCGGCGATGGTCCGGGTCCCGTGCGGTGTCGGCTCGCGAACCAGGTCAGGTCCGGAAGGAAGCAGCCTTAAGCGATCACCGGCAGGCGCAGCGGGCGCTCCCGGACCGGAGTTCGCCACGGCGATCAGGCGTTTGGGGATGGGGCCACGACCAGGGGTGCACGGTCTATTCGCCCGCCGCCCTGGATCGACCAGGCGCGGCCCGGTGCCAGCGTGCCGCTAGCAGCGCTTAAAGACAAGCCACGATTTGTTGGCGGCCGACTCGGTAAAGCCCGGCGGCACGCTCACGGACAGGTGCGGGTCCTTGGGATCGAGCACATAGTCGCGTTCGACTTCCGTGCTCGCAGGGTCTATGTAAGTTCCCTGGGCGATCGGTTTCGCCTGCGCGCTGATCACGTTGCTCGGGCTCGTTTTCAAATACAGCGACAACAACGGGATCGGCGCGTGGTTGGGGACTCCCACCGGCCCGCATTCGAGCGTTATCGAGTTGTCTTTGACGAGCGCCACCAGGTCGTCTTCGATGCGTTGCTGGGCTGCCAGTTTGTCCAGTTCTTTGTGGATCGTCCGGTACTGGCTCGGGATGTAGGCGACCAGGCCGACCAGGACCACCGCGCCGCCCGCCATCCACCAGCGCCGCCTCGGGTCTCCGGGCGCCAGGGCCGTCCAGCCGAAGACGCCGGCGCCGCAGAACACGCACAGGATCGCGGCCGCCAAGAACGCGTATCGCGTGTCGATCGGCAGGCCCGCGCTCGCCATCGCCGCGAACACGGCCACTGCCGCGATTCCCACGATCGCGCCCGCCCGCGCGCGTGTTGGCAGCCACAGCAGTGTCAGCGCCCCGCCGAGCGCCGCGCCAACCAGGACCGGCACCCCCAGGATCTCGCCGATCCGCCGCGGTATGTACTCGGGCACGTTCGTTATGCCGGTCACCCTGCCCAAGACTTCGGCGGTATGCCTCGTGTTCGTCAGCGACCACACCGGGTCGCCGACGATCGCCAGGTCGCTCAAGACCCACAGCAAAGGCGCGCTCGCCGCCAGCAACGTCAGCCAGGCGACCTCCCTGCCCGAGTGTCCGCTCTCGGCCTCGTCTCCGGCCTTGCCCGCGCCCTCGCACGCGCCCTCGCACGCGCTCTCGGCCGCACGCTTCCGCCGCACCCGCCAGGCCGGCCAAGCGATCAGATACAGCCAATAAAGCCCGCTGAAGGCCCAAGCCTCCGGTCTCAGCAGCCCCGCCAAGGCCAGCAGCGCCAGGACCGGCCAGCCCGCCCTCGGACGCTTGGACTCGACCAGCACGGCGCTCAGTACCAGCAACAGGTACGGGATGTCCACGTAAGCCCTGACACCGTACGAGACGACCGGCACCCTGCTCACCAGCAGCAGCGCCGCCAGCGCGCCCGCCGCGCGCCCGAACCAACGGGCGCCCAGCGCGTACACGACCCAACCGCACGCCGCCAAGGCCAGGAACGCCAGCCAGACCGTCGCCTGAAGGACCCCGTGCGGCCCGAGCGGCGCCAGGACGACACCGACCAGCTCGACCAACGGGTGCGGCGTCGGCGCGATCGGCACGCCGTACGCCGGGTCCGAGCCCCTCGAGAGCTGGCCGCCCCAAGCCAAGCCATACAAAGTGTCGTAGTTCACGAAGCCCACGCCCGCGAGGAGCCGCAGCACGATCGCCCCGAGCACGATCGCCCCAGGTACCCGCAGCCGCCTCATCCAGGTCTCCAGCTTCACGCCGGCGCACGCTATCGGGCGCCGGGAACGTCCGGGGCGCCGGGACCGTCCGCCGCGGACTCCGCTCGGGAGGCCTTCGCGTCGCGGGCGCCGGCTGAATCTTCTTCGTGCCGGACCGCGGTGCTGCGCGCGCGTACGTACGCGCGCGCAGCACCCTAGAACGCGAACCACTCGCCCTCGGTCACCACGGCCCGCGCGGGTAGACTCAGTCAGACGGTGCCCGAAGTGCTCGACCAGCAGCGAACGTCCCTATATCGCAGGCACCGGCCGCGCACGTTCGAGGACGTCGTCGGCCAGGACGCGGTCGTGCGCACCCTGCGCAACGCGGTCTCGCGCGACCAGGTCCATCACGCCTACCTGTTCGTCGGCTCGCGCGGGACCGGCAAGACCTCGATGGCCAAGATCCTGGCCGCCTGCCTGAACTGCGATCGGGATCCAGCCCATCCGACCGTCGAGCCTTGCGGGGAGTGCGACTCGTGCGTCTCGATCGCGAAGGCCAACTCGTTGGACGTGATCGAGATGGACGCCGCCTCCAACAACTCGGTCGAGGACATCAGGGACCTGCGCGACTCGGTCGCGTTCGCGCCGGTCTCGGGCAAGCGCAAGGTCTACATCCTCGACGAGGCCCACATGCTCTCGACGGCTGCTTGGAACGCGTTCCTGAAGACGCTCGAGGAGCCACCGCCCGGGACCGTCTTCGTGCTCGCCACGACCGAGGCCGGCAAGGTCCCCGCGACCGTCGTCGATCGCTGCCACCGCTTCGATTTTCAGCGCCCTTCGGTCGAGCAGATCGCCGAAGTCCTGAAACGGACCGCCGACGCCGAGTCGATCGAGGTCGGCCCCGAGGCGGTCGCCGCGCTAGCCCGCTCGGCGACCGGCAGCTTCAGAGACGCGCTCGGCAC
>DATJWI010000079.1:0-5084 GCA_035501375.1 Solirubrobacteraceae bacterium | reverse complement strand
AGGAGCCCCTCCACCTCGGCTCGCTCACGACAACCTACCCCACTTCCTCCCACAATGCAACTCTATTTGCACATTTTTTCCCACAACCCTGCTCGAAGATCGTCGAACCGGCCAAAAAGCCCGGCCAGACGGCGGGTGCTCAGCCCGAAGGCCCTGCCCTTGCCGGTCCCAAATCGTGCAATCGGCCCTGCAAACCGGCTTGTTGCATCCCCCCTTGCGGATACGATCGTCCGATGCGCGCCCCCACCGGCCTGACGGCCACCCGCATCGCCTCGACTCCAGCCCGCCCCCATCCCAAGCGGCCCGGCCCGGCCGCCCCGCCGGCCCGGATCGCCCTGCTGATGGCCGTGCTCGCGATCGCCGTCGTGACCGCGACCGGTTGCGGCTCGAGCTCCTCGACCGGCACCTCTGCCGACCCGGCCTCGGTCGTGCCCGCATCGGCGCCCGTCTACGTGGGCGCCGTCGTCAGACCTCAAGGCACCCTGCAAGCCGAAGCCGAAGCGGCCGGCCTAAAGCTGACCAACCAGAAAGACCCTTACAAGCGCCTCACAAGCATCCTGCAGACGCCCGGCTCCCCCGCCGTCGACTACAGCCGCGACGTCGCCCCCTGGCTGGGGCCGAACGCCGGCCTGTTCGTGACCTCCCTTGGTTCCTCCGCCGCGATCGCCGAACTCTTGACCCGAGCCCTGACGGGCGGCTCCTCAGGCCTGAAATGGCCCTTCGGCTCGGCCGCGCCGGGCGCCGGGGCCGCGATCCAGGGCGCGATCGTGCTCGACACGAGCGACCTGTCGGCTGCCAAGACGTTCGTCGCGCAAGCCGCCGCCCGCGCGCACGCGCACAGCGCCGCCTTCAGAGGCGTCTCCTACCAGGCCACCCCCGGCGGAGAAGCCTTCGCGGTCCTCGGCCGCTTCGTCGTGCTCGGCACCGAGCCGGCGCTCCACGCGGTCATCGAAACCGAGCAGCACGCACCCTCTCTGAAGGCCGACCCCACCTACGCCCACCTTCAATCTTTCGCTCCCACCACTGCCTTGGCCCACGTCTACGAGAATCCGTCCGCGCCCGGCGCCCGCGCCACGGCCGCCAACTCCTCCTCCCAACTGCCAGCCCTGCTGCGAACGCTCGGCGGCAATCGCCCGGTCAACGTCTCGCTCGTACCCTCCGCCAGCTCGCTCGTACTCGACGCCGACGCCGTTCCGTCCGCCACCGCCACCGCCACCGGCACGACGGGCGCCAAGGGCTCCACCCGGGCGCACGGCCCAGGCGCAGGCGCAGGCGGGCTGATCGAAGCCGCCGCCACCGGCAGCCAAGCCTTCGGCGAACTGCCCGGCGAATCGTGGCTGGCGGCCGGCTTCGGCAACGTGGCCGGCACGGCCGGCGGGAGCCTGGCCGGCGTCCACGGCCTGCTCTCGCTGTTCGGCTCGCTCGGCTCTTCAGGCGCCGGCGAAGGTGTCACGGCCCCCTCGACTCAGGCCACGTTCAGCGTCAAGGGACTGCTGGAAGGGCTCGCAGCGCCGCTCGACGCGATGACTTCGAATACAGCCCAGGCGCGCCGGGACTTCACGAGCTGGATGGGCGAAGCCGGCGTGTTCGCCAGCGGCACCGCGGCCTTGGAACTGAAGGGCGGCGTCGTGATCGACTCGACCGACCCCACCGCCTCCCGTGCGGCCGTCGCCAAGCTGGGCGCCGCCCTGCGCAAAGACGGCGCCGAAACGACGCCCGCGAGCCTGCCCGGAACCGAAGCCGCGATCGAAGCCAAAGTCAGCGGCCTGCCCCTGACGCTCGTAATCGCCGACGGCCAAAGCTCGAGCGGCCAGGCCAAGTTCGTGATCGGCCTCGGTGCGGCCTCGGTCCAGACGGCGCTCGCGCCCCCCAGCCCACTGTCAGGCTCGTCTCTCTACAGCTCCGCGCAGAGTGCGCTCGGCGAAGGGATCGCGCCCAGCATCTCCGTCGACTTCACGACCTTCGTGAGCCTCCTCGAAGGCGTCGGCCTCTCCGAAGACCCCACGATCGGCCCAGCACTGCCATACCTGCGCGCATCGACGACGCTCTCGGGCGGCGGCCGCAGCCTTGGCGAAGGCGCCCAGCGGCTGCGGCTCGTGCTCGGCCTGGCGCCCGGCTCCTGACGCTGGCGCCCCGACTCCTCGATGCCCGGTACCAACCCATCGGCGTCTGACTCCAAAGCTCGAGGCCGAGCAGGCTCCTGAAGTTAAAGGCCGAGAAAGTTGTTACTAATTTCTCGCCAACGTACGCTTATGTATACACGTCGTTGATACGATCGCTATCGGCGACGCAAAAAGAGAACCAACATTCTGCGGCTTTAGGTTGCTGTCATACCAATGCAGCTATGCCCGCGCCGGCTCGGGCTCGCGCGGCGGGGTCTCGCGCGCGCTCGCCTGCCGGTTCTCGGTCTCGATGATCACACGGCAGGGCCTCTTGCCCAGCAGATAGACGGCCGTCGGCCCGATCCGCTGCTCGCCGGCGGGCGCGTGCAACGTCGACCAGTAGATCACGTCCGCGTCAACCCGCTTCGCTTCATCGACCAGAGCCGCCCCCGGGTTGCGGGTCCTGATCAGGCCCGTATGGATCTTGATGCCCGCCCGCCTGGCCTTGATCCTGGCGCTCTCCAGGACCGACCTGCCCTGGGCCTCCTCCTCCTCGAGACCCGAGTCCAGCGACAGCTGGCTTGGCACCGGCAGCACGAAGATCGCGTATACGACCCCGTCTTCGCCGATCAGCTTGGCCGCGCTCGACAACGCCTGGGCGGAGACGTCGGAGCCGAAGATCGGCACCAGCGCGGTCCTGTAGTCCAGCGCCTGGAAGTCGGCCGGGCGCTCCTCGCGCTCGATCCGGTAGTGCTTGAACGGATCAAGACCCTGGCGGCGACGGTAAACGAAGTAGCCGGCCATACCCAGCACCATCCAGGGGATGCCGATCGTGCGCGCCTCGCCGTGCAGCGCGACGACCGCACACCAGGCCGCGAATGTGCCGAGCGCTCCAAGCACGGCGGTCATCGGGATCTGGCTGCCGCGCACCCTCACGTTCCAGGGCAGTCTGTAAGGGCGCTCCCGGTCGGGCTCTCGCACACGCAGGGCGATGATCGCCACGTGGGCGGTCGTGAACGACAGCATCGCCCCGAACGAGTACAGGTTGCCGAGCAGCTTCGTTTCGCCCGGCAAGATCAACAGGCCGGCGATCACCGAGAAGGCAACGATCGTGAACCAGGGCGTTCTGTGGCGGGGATGCAGCTGAGAGAAGATGCTCGGCAGCTGGCGATGCTCGGCCAGCGACCAGGACAGCCTCGAAATGCCGATCAGACCCGCGTTGGTTGCGATGAACAGGATCGTCGCGGCCAACACGCCAACGTAGTACTGGGCGACCGTCAACACCAAACCGTGCAGACCAAGATGCCTGATGATGCCGAGGACCGGATCGTTTTCGTAGGTCGTGCCCAGTTCGGTCGCGTAGCCGCCGGCATGATGCACAACAGGCAGCGCCGACAGCGCAACCACCGAGATGCCGGCATAGACACCGAGCACCGCGATCAGCACCAGGTTGACCGACTTCGGGACGTCGTGGCCAGGGTCCTTGGCCTCCTCTGCCATGTTCGAGACGGTCTCGATGCCGGTATAGGCGACCATCGCCACCGACAACGCGAAGATCAGGTTGTGCCAGGTCGGAGCCGTACCGAGATGGACCTGGTCGACCAGCAGCGACGGGTCCAGCACGAGCACAAAGCCAAGCCCGACGAGCAGGATCTGGGTGCACAGGTCGGTGCAGGCGAGGACCAGATTCAGCTTGGCCGACTCCCCGAGGCCCCTGATGTTGAGCGCCGCCAGCAGCACGATCGTGACCAGGCCGCCGATGATGTCGCCCGGGTTATGGACCAGGGCCGGAAAGAACGCCCCCAGGTAGTGCGGCACAAAAAACGCGGAGATCGCAATCGTGATGATGTAGTCGAGACTCAGCGCCCAGCCGGCGAAAAACGAGACGACATCGTTGAAGGCATGCCTCGCGAACGACGACGAGCCGCCGGCCTCCGGGAACATCGACGCCCCCTCGGCGTACGTCTTGGCCGTCAGCACGAACAGGCCGCCCGCGAACATGAACACCAGCGGCGTCAGCCCCAGCGCGTAGAAGGACACCAGGCCGAGCGCGTAGTAGATCGAAGATCCGACGTTGCCATACGCGGTCGCGAACAGTCCCGGGACGCCGACCGACCGGCGCAAGCCATGCTCTCTGAGACGGGCCATTCAGCGCAGCGTATAAGGGCCTATCTCGGTAAGCCTGCACGTCTGGATTCGTCCCATGGCCTTCGCGGGCCGAATGCAAAATCCCATTCATAAGCCCAACCAGAGCAGGAACGCGACATATGATCCCGACGACCCGGGCCTTACCGACCTCCCGGCCAGATCTCAGATGGAACAGACATCGCGCCGCGGAAACTACGACTCGGGTGAGGACTTCGTCCTCGAATACGGCGAGCTCCGGTTCACGTTCAACGAAGAGGACTTCGCCGAGCGCTGCGAGCAGGCCGCCCTGAGGCTCGGCTTCGTCGGCAGACGCCTTGGCGAGGACGAGCTCGAAGACCTCGTCAACCTGGCCGTCAACGGCGAGGTCTACGACCCGGCCTCGGCCCTCGGCGAGCACGTCAACGACTGCTGGCCCGAGCTCGTCGGTCCGGCAGAGCGCTCCCTGGTCCACTGGCTGCGCAGGCTCGTGTTCAGAGGCGCCTGGCTCGACCAGCGCGTCAACGAGGGCGAGCTAGGAGTCGCCTTCGACGAGCTGACCGGCAGCTTCACCTACGTCCAGAACGTCGATCCCCGGTCGCCGAGCGCCGGCGAACCGATCGAACTCGCGCGCGAGCCCTCATGGGGCCGCGTCGCCTACAACCGCCGCTAGCTGGTTCGCCGGACTACGCTGGCCGATCTTCGATCGGTCTGGATGGTTCCGTGGTGCGAGGACGATCCTCCGGATTGACAGAACAGCGCTGGGGGCGCTGGGGGCGGTCTCGGCGTGGAGGAGACAGACCAGACGAAAGTGCGAAGGCAATCCTCGGATTGACAGAACAGCACTGGGGGCGCTGG
>DATJWI010000078.1:0-5346 GCA_035501375.1 Solirubrobacteraceae bacterium | reverse complement strand
CGCGCAGCAGCGGCTGCTCCTCGCGCGGCGGCGACCCTTCCCCCGCGTGCCGCCCCGCGCGCGGCGGCGAGCCCTCCCCCGCGCCGGCCCGCGCGCGCGGGGCGGCGCGTCCGCGGGCGGCCTGTGGATCTTCGACTGCTGCATGGCCGGCATCCTGGTCGGCACCCGCAAGCCTCGCCGCGCGGGGGGTCTCGAGGTCCTCGATCGCGCGCAAGAGGCCGGCCGTGTAGGGGTGCGCGGGAGCCCGAAGCAAGCGCTCGGCGGGGGCGTGCTCGACGATGTGGCCGGCCTTCATGACCGCGATCTCGTCGGCCATCTCGGCGACGACGCCGAGGTCGTGAGTCACGAGCACGAGCGCCATCTGGCGTTCGCGTTGCAGGCGCGACAGCAGGTCGAGGATGCGGGCCTGAACGGTCACGTCGAGCGCGCTGGTCGGCTCGTCGGCGATCAGCAGCGCCGGGTCGTTGGCAAGCGCCATTGCGATCATCACCCGCTGGCGCTGGCCACCGGAGAGCTCGTGCGGGTAGGAGTCCACACGCACCGCCGCCTTGGAGATGCCTACCGAGCCGAGCAGCTCGATCGTCTCGGTGCGGGCCGCGCGCTTGGAGACGTCGCGATGGGCCCGAATCGCCTCGACGATCTGGGCGCCGACCCGGTACATCGGGTGCAGCGAGGAGAGCGGATCCTGGAAGATCATCGCGATCTCGGCGCCCCTGACGGTCCGCAGCTCGCGCTCGGACAGCCCGAGCAGCTCGCGCCCGCCGAACTCGATCTGGCCGCTCACTGACGCGCCGGCGCTACGGGTCAGGCCGAGCAGGCTGAGCGCGACGGTGGACTTGCCGGAGCCCGACTCGCCGACGATCCCCAACGTGGACCCGCGTTCGAGCTCCAGCGAGACGCCGTCGACGGCCAGCACGTCACCCGCCAGTTCTTCGCCGGGGAAGGTCACGCGCAGGTCTTGGACCCACAGCAGTGGCTGATCGCCGACGCTCATGAGTAACGCACTCGCGGGTCGACGTAGGCGTGGGCGATGTCGACGGCGATGTTGGCGAGGATGATGAAGACGGCCGCCAACAGGACGGTGCCCTGGATGATCGGGAAGTCGGCGTGGACGATCGCTTCGTAGTTGAGGCGGCCGATGCCGGGGATGTCGAAGACGGTCTCGACGAGGACGGCGCCGCCGAGGAGGACGCCGACGTCGAGCGCGAAGATCGTGAGTATGGGAGTGATCGCGGCGCGCAGGCCGTGCTTGAGCACGACCTGGCGCTCGGGCAGGCCCTTGGCGCGGGCGGTCCTGATCCAGTCCTGGCCCATCGCATCGATCAGGCTGGAGCGCATGACGCGGGCGTAGATCGCGGCGAAGCCGGCGGCGAGGACCAGCCACGGGAGGACCAGCGAGCCGAACCATTTCAGAGGGTCGGCCGTCAGCCCGGTGTAGGCGCCGGCGCCCGGGAAGATCTTGAGCTGGCCGATGTCGGCGGCGAACAGGTAGAGCACGATCAGGCCGAGCCAGTATTCGGGCGCCGAGATCAGGAGCAGGCCGATCCCCATCGAGGCGCGGTCCGCGCGCGAGCGTCGGCGCAGCGCCGAGACGATGCCGATCGGAATGCCGATCGCCAGCCAGATCAGAGCGGCGCCGATCGTCAGCGACAGCGTGGCGGGCAGCCGGCCCGCGATCAGACTGCCGACCGAGGCGTTCGAGCGGTAGCTGTAGCCGAGTTCGCCGTGCAGGAAGAGGTTCTTGAGGTACAGCCAGAACTGGTCGGGCAGGGGCCTGTTCAGGCCGAGGTCGTTCCGGATCTCGGCGATCACCTTGGGGCTGGCGTCGTGGCCTGCCCGCAAGCGGGCCGGTTCGGCGCTCGGCAGGATCCTGAACAGGACGAACGTGATCGCGCAGACGAGCACGATCAGGAAGAGGCCCCACAAGAGGCGCTTGAGCACATAGCGGGTCATGCCGCGACGGCCTTCCGCGGGGCCCTCTGCGCCACCCTCCGCGCCACCTTCTGCGATCCCGTCCTGTATAGCAACGGTATGACAGGTGGGGGTATACATATATCGTTTTTCTGATGCGTATAACGATGGATATACGCCGCTTCAAAAAAGAACATCGCACCCGCCGTCTTTAGATTTCTTGCTCCTCGTGGAGCCTCGCTCCTCGTGGGGAAAGCCTCGCCCCTCGTGAAAGCCTCGCTCCTCGTGGGGGAAGCCTCGCCCCTCGTGGAAGCCTCGCCCCTCGTGGGGGAAGCCTCGCCCCTCGTGAAAGCCTCGCTCCTCGTGGGGGAAGCCTCGCTCCTCGTGAAAGCCTTGCTCCTCGTGAAACCTCCCCGACCGCCCGTCATCTCAGCGACGTGAACGAGTAGTCCCAGGCGCCAAGGTTCCAGACGTCGCCGATGCCGTCGACGTCGCGGGACGCGATGTTCGGCTGCTTGTCGAAGGCGACAGGGATGGCGGCCGCGTCGGCGACCAGTTCGCGGTCGATCGCGGCCCAGGCATCGGCTCGGGCTTCGGTTCCGACGACGAGTTCGGCGGCGGCCATGTGCTTGTTGATCGTCGGGTCGTCGACCTGGCCGTAGTTGTTGTTGTTGGTGGTTTCGATGTGTTCGCCGTTGAAGGGCACGTCGAGGACGGCCTGGGGGTCGCCGAAGTCCGCGACCCAGCCGACGTTCGGGCAGACGTCGATCTGTTCGGCCGGTGTGCCGCAGTACTTTTCGTACATGACCGACTTTTCGACGAGGCTGAGCTTGGTCTTGAAGCCGAGGTCCTCGAGTGTCTGGTTGGCGATTTCGGCTTCGCCCGCATCGGGGCTGCCGGTGGCGCCGACGATCTGGACGGTGGCGGAGCCGGTGTACTTGCCTGAGGGGTAGCCGGCCAGCTTCATGTACTTGGCCGCGACGGCGGCGTCGCCGGTCGGGTGTTCGTTGTAGTCGTAGCGGGGGCCCGCCACGCCGCCGGCCTGTTCGAAGCCGGGGATTTCGGGATAGATGAAGTGGGTCATCGGGTTCGTGGTCAGTTCGCCGCCGCGCGCCTTGTTCATGGCGATGCGGTTCAGGGCGGCCCAGAAGGCCCTGCGGACGTTGACGTTGGCGAAGGGGCCGTGCTTGTTGTCGACCGCGATGTAGCCGGTGCCGGCGGCCGGGGAGATCTCGAGCTGGGAGCGGAAGTGTTCGTAGGCGAGCTGGACCGTGGCCTGTGCGATTTCGTCGTTCTCGACCATGTGGGAGCCTTCGAGGACCTGCCTGCCGATCACGTTCGTGTCGCCGCCGATCTGGACGTCGATCTGGTTCAGGTAGGCGGGCCTGTAGTCGGTGGCGGCGTTCCAGTTGGGGTTGCGGACGAGCGTGGCCGAGCGGCCCGGTTCGTAGCCGACGCCGAGGACCTTGCCGGCGGAGTTCGACTTGAACATGTAAGGCCCGGAGGCGACCAGGTAATTGCCATATTCGGTCGGGCTGTGGGCGTCGTAGCGCTTGGCGAATTCGGCGGGGACGGGGGCGGTCAGGGGTAGCACGAGCGCGGCCGCGAGGATCGGCGCCTTGGGTTCTTCTAGCTTGAAGACGATCGTGTCCCTGTTGGGTGTCGTGATCCCCGGGATCGCCCCCCCGCTTGCGTTCTTGGCGCCGGCGACGGTGCCGAAGTAGGTCGAGAAATAGGGGTTGGCGACGTTGGGGTTGGCGCCGCGATCGATCGCGTAGGCGACGTCGGCCGCGGTCACTTCCCGGTTGACGGGCGGGCTGAAGTGGACGCCGGTCCTGATGTGGACCGTGACCTGCTTGCGATTCGCCGAGATTTCTGGCGGCCCGGACGCGAGGTCGGGCACGGGGGCGCCGAAGTTGTTGGGCTTGTAGGAATACAGCGGCCGCTGCGTCGCGTAGACCGCCTCGTAGTCGACCGACGAGTAGGCCTGGCCGGGGTCGAGGTGTTCGAAGTCCTCGTGGTTGAGCACGGTCAAGGCGCCGCCTTTGAGACCGCCCGTCAAGGACTCGTTGGCCGGGGTCTTGACGCCGGGCGGCGCCGTGATCCCGGCCGAGCCGGCGACCGTGCTCGAGCTCGAGCCGCAGGCGCTCAGTCCGAGCGCGAGCCCCGGCGCCGCGAGCGCCAGCGCCGCGCCGGCCAAGAACCGGACGATGCCTCCGTGGCCTGCACGCGCGCGCGCGTGTCGCCCCAAAGTCGCATCTACCCGTAGTCGCCGGCGCGGGCCGGCGATGTTGCGCTCGCGGCCTGCTCGCGCGCGCGCGGACGGCCTTTCTTCAGTCGATATACGTGGCACCTGGACACCCCTCCTGTGTTCGGCGAAAGCGTTCCGCTGCGTGGCCAGCGTTCTGCGTATGGCCGGGGTTCTGCATGGCCGGGCAAGCCCCTGCTTTGGAGCGCCCAGCAAGATGCGCGCGCGTACGGGACGTTTGGGGGCGCTCTTCCTCATCGCCGCGCCTGCCTCGGGTTGAGAGCGTCCTGGAGACCGTCGCCGAGCAGGTTGAAGGCGAGGACGGTCAAGAGCAGGGCGGCGCCCGGGAAGACCATGCACCACCAGGCCGTCTCGAAGCTCGGGGTCGCGGCGGCGATCATCTGGCCCCAGCTGACGGTGGGCGGCCTGACACCGACGCCCAGGTAGGAGAGGGCCGCCTCCAGGAGGATGTTCTGGGGGATCAGGAGGCTGGCGTAGACGACGATCGGCGCCGCCAGGTTGGGCAGGATCTCGCGGACCATGATCCTGGTGTTGGAGGCGCCCTGGGCGCGGGCGGCGAGCACGAACTCCTGCTCGCGCAAGGACAGGGTCAGGCTGCGCACGATCCTGGCGATGTAAGTCCAGTTGACGAGCGCGATCAAGAAGATGATGACCCCGAGGCCCGACTGTATGTGGCCGCCGAGGCAGCCCCTGACCGCGCAGGCGGCGCCGAGGCCGAGGCCGAGCAGGAGCACGGGGATCGCCAGGACGACGTCGATCGCCCGCGAGAGCAATGTGTCGGCCAGGCCGCGCCAGTAGCCGGCCAGGATGCCGACGACGGTGCCGAGGACGGTCGCCACGCCGGTGCCGAGGATGCCGACGATCAGCGAGACCCTGGTCCCGTAGATGACCCGCGAAGCGACGTCCCGGCCGAGCGAATCCACGCCGAAGGGGTGCGCAACGCTCGGTCCCAAGGGACTGCCGAACACGTTCGTGGCGTTCGGGTCCTGCACGTTCGGCCCGGGCAGGCCGAGCAACGAGACGACGAGCGGCGCGGCGATGGCCACCAGGATCAGGACCGCCACGAAACCGAGCGAGACAACCGCCAAACGGTCCTGGCGAAAGCGGCGCCAGAAGATCTGCAGCGGGCTGTTCACGGTGGGCCGGCCCGCGCGGGCGCCGGGCGC